>CACFSG010000009.1 GCA_902568875.1 uncultured Pelagibacteraceae bacterium | reverse complement strand
AGATACCGCAAATTTATAATCAGTTGAAAGTAACTGTACCAGTCCATTTGGTTCCATGCTTTCTGGCAATATATACATAAAAAATTTTTTGTAAGCATATGTCAAAAGTATTTCTGAAAAAGCTATTACATAGCCTCCTAAGAATGCTCCAAAAGGATTTCCAATACCTCCTACAATTGCAGCAGCAAATATTGGAAGCATATTATTAAAGTACGTAAAAGGTTTAAAACTTTTGTCTAAACCATAAAGTGCTCCACCAATTGTAGCTAAAATACCTGCAATAATCCAAGTTATCATGACTATTTTTTTTGGATCAATTCCAGAGAGTAATGCTAAATCTTCATTATCAGAATATGCTCTCATACTCTTTCCAGTTTTAGTTTTGTTTAAAAACCAAAAAAGAGTAGAAACGAGAATTAAAGTAACCAAAATTGTAATGACTTGAGTTGATTTTATTGCCAGTCCCTCATTCAAACCTGTCATTTCTTTAAATTCTCCTGCTCTAATCAAAAATTTTTCACCATCAAAAAATCTTCTATCAGAAGGGCCTATTATTATTCTTACAACAGCTTGAGTTACAAACATCACACCGATACTTACCATTGCTAATTGAACTGGTGGACTTTTGTTGACTCTGTAATATTTAAAAACAAATTTATCTATAAGGAGCATATAACTAACCATAAAAACAATAGCAAAAGGAATTGCTAAGAGAGCTGTTGGTAAAACTCCAAGACTGATACCAACAGATTGAAAATACCAGGTAAATAAGATAGTAAACATTGTTCCAAAAGACATCATGTCTCCTGTAGCAAAATTTGCGAATCTTAGAATTCCATAAATTAAAGTTACAAAAATTGCACCTAATGCTAACTGAGATCCATATGCTAAGGCTGGCACAAAAATATAATTTAACAAAAGAATAATTGCATTTAAGAAATCCATATTAACCACCTAAAAAAGAGCTTCTTACTCTTGGATCATCTAATAATTCTTTTCCAGTTCCAGAATAACGATTTTCTCCTGTAACTAAAACATAGCCTCTATCAGAAATATTCAATGCTTGTTTAGCATTTTGTTCAACCATCAAAATTGCAACATTGGTTCTCTTAACTTTAATTATATGATCAAACAATTCATCCATAACTATAGGTGAAACGCCTGCTGTTGGCTCATCAAGCATTAAAACTGATGGTTTGATCATTAATGCCCTACCCAGTGCTACTTGCTGCCTTTGACCTCCAGATAATTCTCCAACTAACTGACTTCTTTTTTCTTTAAGTATTGGAAATAGGTCATAAATTTCATCTATCACTGATTTAAAATCACTATTTATTAAAAAAGCTCCCATCTCTAAATTTTCTTCAACTGTCATACCTGCAAAAACATTTTTTGTTTGAGGTACAAATGAAATGCCCTCTTTTACTCTATCTTGAGGTGATAGTTTTGAAATATCTTTTCCATCAATAATAATTGATCCGGATTTTAAATTTAATAAACCCAACATTGCTTTCATAGCTGTAGATTTTCCAGCACCATTTGGTCCAAGAATTGAAACTATTTCACCTCTTTCAACATTTACGGAGCATGAATTAATTATATCTGGACCACTTCCATATCCACCAGTCATCTTATTACCTTCAAAAAATGCCATTACTAATTATCCTTTAATTTTGAACCTCTACCCAAATAACTTTCAATAACTTTTTCATCTTTTTTCGCATCCTCAACTGATCCTTTAAAAAGGACAGATCCTTCAGCCATAACAATTACTGGATCACATAATCTTCCTATGAAATCCATATCGTGTTCAATCATACAAAAAGTATAGCCTTTTTCTTTATTTAATTTCTCTATAGCTGTACCAAGATCTTTTAGTAAAGTTCTATTAACTCCTGCACCAACTTCATCCAATAAAACTAATTTAGCATCAACCATCATCGTTCTACCTAATTCCAATAATTTTTTTTGTCCTCCAGATAAATTTCCAGCTAATTCATTTTTCAAATGACTTAAATTTAAAAAATCAACAACCTCCATAGCTTTTTCTTTTATTTGACTTTCTTCTTTTGCAACCAATGAAGGCTTTAACAAAGCATTCATTAATTTTTCTCCAGATTGATTGCCTGGAACCATCATTAAATTTTCTAAAACGGATAAATTTGTAAACTCATGTGCTATTTGAAACGTTCTTAGTAATCCTTTTGAAAATAATTCATAAGAAGGAACATCTGTAATATTTTCATTATTAAACATTACGCTACCTGATGATGACTTTAAATTACCAGCAATTAAATTAAACAAAGTTGTTTTACCAGATCCATTAGGACCAATGATACCAGTAATTGTTCCCTTTTTTACTTTTAGAGAACAGTCAGAGACTGCTGCTAAACCCCCAAAATATTTTGATAGATTGCTGATCTCTAGGATGTTTTCAGACATTAATTATTTATTTAATCTTTTATGAATACTATTTAAAGTATTGATTACTGATTTATAAACACCTTTTTTGCTCATTATTTTTAAACCTTGCTCATTTAATCCTTTTGGTGTTTGGGACTCTTTAACTAAATATTTTAATTCTTTTTGTGAATTAACTACTGCATCTTCAGATAATGCCAAAAATAATGTGGTGATATATTTTTGAGCATCTTGTCTTTTAATTCCTTTTTTTACTAACCAATCACTTATTACTCTTAACATATCATAATAAGATGCCATCATTCCTGAAGTAGACCAAAAGTTTATAGATAATTTTTCATTTTTAATTTCAATTGTAGATCCAATTTTATCAAAAAAATTCTTAACTTTTTTATTAGGTGGACAAATAGGAACGGGGCCTTTCTTAAGTGATATTGGTGGAAGTGGAATTGCTCTAACAATTTTAGATTTCACTTTAATCATTTTTTTAAGCTCCGAAAGATTTATTGTTGAAATAAAGCTTACAACTGTCTGACTAGCTTTAAATTTTAAACGTTTAATTATTTTCTCACCTACTTTTGGTGTAACAGATAAAAATACCCAGTTTGACTTATCGACTATTTCTTGATTATTTTTTGCAATAGAAATTTTCTTAAATCTTCTTTTTAAGCTATTTGCAATTTTTCTGTTCCTTGGAGATATTATTATTTGATTATATTCTATTTTAGAGTTGCAAATTCCTATTATAACAGATGAAGCTATTTTTCCTGTTCCAATAAATCCGAGTTTCATAAATTTGTAAATTTTTTCTTTTTAAGATGATAGATTAATTTTTAAAAAATGAACCCCTAATTCTTAAGAGTTCTCTGCTTAAATCTTTATTTTCTTTAAAAGGACGTCTCCCATGTAGCCAAAAATAATTGTTTGCTACTATAGTTGAACCTACTGGGAGTTTAGTTATCACTTTATTTGTACTTTCCTCCAAACAGTCTGACAATTTTTGTAAAAAATTTCCTTGTGACATATTTTTTGGTTCCGGGAATTGATCAATATAGGAAATTTGTGGTTTACCATTTTCATCTTTTGAAAATACTGGATGTTCAACTTTATAATCTATATTTTTACTTTTAGGAGAAGACCATAAAAAATTTTCTTTTCCTATTGGATCGTTAAATAATTCATCACAATATTCCCAATCATCCAAATGTAACATTGCTGTCTCTCCTCCTTCAACATTTTTTTCTTCTATCTTTGTCATTAAAAGCCAATCAGTAACTTCTTTTATATAAGTTCCATCAGTATGAAGATCCATATTTATATAAGCTTTCCTTAAATATGAGTCGCTTTTATCCTCATGCTTAACATGGAATCTTGCATAATATTTTCCTGCCATAGAATCGTGATTGGGATTACCTATTAAATGAGAGATTGCTGTTGATAATTTAACTAAAAAAATATCATTGATATTTGAGTTTTTATCTTCTGGACCAATTATAAAACAACCATATTTTCTATTTCTAATAATTCTATTTAATAAAATACTAAGTTTATTTTGACTTAAATCATCCAAACTTTTTGCAATTGTAAATCTAGTAAAGGGTTTGTATTCAATTGCAGTTAAATCGAATTTTTTAAAAGGAAAAATTAATTTTTCTATTGTTTCATTTTTTATTTTTATATCAATTATTCTAGAAGATAATTTGTTAGGTGAAATTTCAAATCCATCAATTGTTTCGATCATAAATAACTACTAAAAAATGATAATATGATAACAGAGAAAAGTGTAGGGTAAACTAAATTTTTTTTAGTTAGATAAAAAATAGCTATTGATAAAATAACTACAATAATTCTAATTAAATAATCTACCTCAGATAAAGTTCCTGAGGGAAAAGTTAATATTCTTGCAATTAAAGCTGCTAGGGTAGAATATGCAAGACAGTTAAACCATCTAAACATTTTGGATGTTTCTTTAATTTTTTCTGCACTGACAACGCCTAAAAATCTAGATAAATAAGTTGCTAATGAGGTAACAAAAATTACAATTAAAATATTATTTGCCATTTTTTTCTCCAAACAAAAATGCAATTGTGCCTGCTGTAAATCCTCCAAACAAGATACACCACTCAGGAGATAAGAAGTAAAATGCTGGACCTAAGATCGTCCCCAAAGCTACAGATAAACTTATTTGTATTGTTTTCATTGCTCCTATCATCATGCATATGAAGTAAATTGGATTAACAATCGCTAAGCCAATAAGTATATCTTTATTTAAAAAATCAGAGGCAACATAACCAATAACAGTTGAAACAATTGCTACTGACCAAGTTGCTGTTCCAATTCCTATCCAAAAATCAATTCTATTTTCTTTTCCTATATTTTCATAATTATCTTTCATAATTAGCCACGATGAAACCGCTATAAAATGACATGATAAATAATATTTCCATCTTGGTTGATTTTTATGCATTAACAGTGGCATTAATGATACCGTCATTGGATAAAGTCTTGCATTAACTAACCATACAGCGATAAAAATATTTATTAGAGAAGCTCCTATAAGCATTGACTCTGCCATAACTAATGAACCAGGTAGTGCATAAGTTAAGAAAGTAGAAAAAATACTTTCTTGAATTGAAAAGCCTAAATTTTTTAATAATGCTCCGATTGCAATAAAACTTGCGCCTAATGCTATAGCTGGACTACCAACACCTTTTATTGATGCAAAACCTTTGAAAAAATATTTTAAATTAATCATTATTAGCCACCTAAAAATAGGCGACCTACATCTGGATTATTTAAAAGATCATCTCCTTTACCAGCTATTGCCGTTTGACCTGAAACTAAAACATAGCCTATGTCTGCAAACTCTAGACCTTTTTTAGCATTTTGTTCAACTAAGATAATTGTTTTTTTCTCATTTTGTTGAAGATCTCTTAAAATTTCAAACACCATATCAATATATTTTGGCTCTAAACCTATTGAAGGTTCATCAACTAATAGTACTGAAGGTTTCATTACTAATGCTCTTGATATTTCCAATAATCTTCTTTCACCTCCAGACAAAACTTTGGCTGGTTGACCCCTTCTATTTCTTAATCTCTCATATTTTTGCAAAACCTTTTCTGCTTCTTCAAATGACTCCTCGGATTTATCCTTAATAAAACCACCCATAAGTAAATTTTCTTCAACTGTCATATCGGGAAAAACAGAATTATCTTGTAAAATGTAAGCTATACCAACTGATTTAAGCTTCTCTGCTGGCGTTAAATTTGTTATTTCCTTACCATTAATTTCAATTTTACCAGAAAAAATATTGGTAAAACCATAAATCGAATGAAGTATAGTAGATTTACCAGCTCCATTTGGCCCAATTAAACAAAGGGATTGAGCTTTACTTACAAATAAATCAAAATTATGTAAAATTTCCATTTTACCATAACCAGCATTTAAATTTTTTATTGTAAGATGTATATCTGATGATGTTAGTTTTTTTAAATCTCCAGCTACAGGAGCTTTTCCCAAAACTTCATATTGATTAGACATTATTGTGCTCCTAAATAAGCGTCAATTACTCGCTTATCATTTTTAATTTCATCTGGAGAACCATTGGCTAACATTTTGCCATGAGCTAAACAGAATATATTTTCTGCTAATTGCATAATTACTCTCATATTGTGTTCAATTACTAACAATGTAATTCCAAAATCTTGGTTTACTTTAATTAATCTATCTATAATACCATTTATTAAAGTAGGATTAATTCCTGCGGTCGGTTCATCTAATAAAAGCATTTCAGGTTCATTCATCAAAGCCATTGCTAATTCTAACAATTTCTGTTGACCAAATGATAAGTCTCCAGCTCTTAATTTTCTTTTTTGATATAATCCTACAAAACTAAGTAGGTTTTCAGCTTTTTCTGTAAGCTCTTTTGGAATTTTTGAAAATATCTTTAATAAACTTGAGTCACTTCCTTTATGACTGATAAGCATATTTTCTACACAATTAAGCTTTCCATAAATTCTTGTTTGCTGAAAAGTTCTTAGTAAACCAAGTTTCGCTATTACAGGAACTGGAAGTTCTGATACCTCTTTTCCATTAAATTTAATAGATCCATTATCTATAGGGTAAGTACCAACAATAGAATTAAATAAAGTTGTCTTACCAGATCCATTAGGGCCTATTAAACCAACAATTTTTCCTTTCTCAACGGACATTGAAATATCAACATTAGCTTTAACACCACCAAATGATTTACTTACATTGTTGACTTCTAGAATGCTCATTTTAATTCCACCTGTGCTTTTCGATCTGCTTCATCTACAACTTCCCCAAATCTTTCGGGATATTTTTCTCTGAGCCAACCCATAATTCCTTCTGGGAAGTAAATTACTATAACTACGATTAGGACTCCCAAGGCAACATACTGCCAACCTAAAAAGAATGTCCAAAAACCTTCTTTAAAAATATGAAAGACTGTTGCTCCAATAATTGGACCCCATAAAGTTCCTTTTCCACCTAAGATTGCCATAAGCACCATGAACACTCCCATTTCTCTTCCATCAAAAGCAACATCTGTTGAGTCTATATATCCAACCAATCCTCCCATGATTCCTCCTGCTAAACCACAGAAGAATGCAGACACCATCCAACCAATTATTTTATACTTCATAGTTTCAATACCCATTGCTTCAGCTTTATCTTCATTATCTCTAATAGCATTTAGAATTAATTTAAAACGAGTAGAGTAAATTGCTCTTATAGTTATGAATGCAAGTACTAGAGCAAAAAAACTACAAAAATAAAAAAACTCTCCTCTTGCTTCCAATCCTCCAACATTGGGGAAAGGCGGTGTTGTAAATCCTTGGCCAGCTCCTATAATTTCAATACCTCCAGAAATTTCTCCAGCTGCAACTCCTAATCCCAAAGTACATATTGCAAAATAATGACCTCTTAATCCTAAAATTGAATATCCAATTAAGCCCGCAACAATTGTTGGAACAACCGCTGCCACTACAAGTCCAACTGCCATTCCTTGAAAAAATTGAGCCGGAGTATGTACAAATGTTTTTTCTCCACCACTTTCAGTCCACTCAGCTAATGGAAAAAACATGCCAACTTGCACTGATGCACATAAATACATGCCAAGCCCATAAAATAAAATGTTTCCGAACGAATTATAACCCATCTCACCACCTTGTATATTCCAGGTAACTGCTAAAATAATTAGAACACAAAGAATAGATAATTGAACTTTAAATGCTGGAAATACAAATGGAGCTGTTAATCCAAAAGCTAATATTATCACATATAAAATTAAGTTTTTATTCATTTTAAATATTCTCTTTTTCTTGATAATTTAAATCTTCTGTAAACTAAAATTAATACTAATAATAAAAATACAGAACCAATTCTGAACTCAGTACCCAATATATAATCGGCAAATTCCTCAAAAACTCCTAAACCCATCCCCGATAATGCTACGCCAGGAAGATTTCCTAAACCTGCAACAATAACGATCATGAAAGACCTAATTGTGTATGGTAATCCCATGTAAGGATGTATTGTAAATGTTATTGATATTAATGCACCTGCAACACCACAAAGTGCAGCATTTATACCAAAAGTAGCAGCATAAACTTTCTCTGTATCTACTCCTAAAATCTTGGCTGCTCTTGAATTTTGTGCAGTCGCCCTAATTGCGCGACCAAGTTTAGATTTTTTCATATATATCACTAAACAAATCGCAAACAAAATACTAATAAAAGCAGAAAATATTTTTGAATTTGGTAAAACAACATTGCTATCAAATAAAAAAGTAGTTCCATAACCTGAATTAGCTAAAACAACATCTGCACCAAATGCAAAATTCATTAGTTGCATAAAAAGAATACTTATTCCAAATGTAGCAAGAATTGAGATGAATAAATCTCGATCAACAACTTTATTAATTACTAATTTATAAATTCCAACACCAACAAAATACATTATAATTGGTGACACAATCACACCCCAAGCAGGATGAATTCCATAAAGATACATGAAGTATGCAATATATCCTCCTAGAATAACTAAATCACCTTGAGCAATATTTATGATATTCATTACTCCCCATTGCAGAGCCATACCATAAGCAATCAATGCAAATAAAATACCAAGAAGTATACCGTCCAAGCAAGCTTGGATAGTTATCATCGGATATTGGAAGACCATAAAATCCATAATTTTCCCTTGAAAAAAAATACCCCCTAGAGTTTAGGGGGTATTTATAGATTAGTTGTTATCTTTCAGACCACTTTGGTACTGGGTGAATTAACTTAGCAGAGGCCCACTTAAGTGGAGCAACAACTTTATTTTCACATTTTCCAGAGCTATCACAAATAACTTGGAATAATACCATGGGTTTAGAAACGTTTTGACCGCCTGGAGCAAATTTTATATTTCCATAAAAAGTTTGCATGTCTGTAGCAGCAAGAGCATCTCTTACTTTCTTTTGGTCAAAAGAATTTGCTCTTTCAAAAGCATCTTTAAAAACCAATAAAGCTGCTGAAGATTCAGCGGCTTGATACGGTGGCGCATATCCAAACATTTTAGTAAAGTCTGCATCATACGTCATTCCATCTTTAAACCACTTGTCTTTGTAAGTTAAAGTTTTATGCCATTGAGAAGCACATAAAGCATACTGAGCATTTTTACCATGTTGCTTAGATAGTTTTGCAGCATCACAGTGTGTCATTGCAAGCATTGGAACATCAACTTTCATTTCAGAAATTTGTCTGATAGCAGTTAAAGCTCCTTTTGTATGGCCTGATACGACAAGTACATCTGGCTTCATTTGTTTTACTTTAACTAAAGTTGCAGCCATATCATTAAGTTCTTTTGGCAATTTATCGTCAATTATGATTTCAGAACCTGTGTCTTTAGCAGCATCTAAAATACCTAATCTAACGTCTTGAGAAAAAGCGTCTTGCTCAAAAGCTTGTGCAATTTTAACACCTTTACCGCCATTTAATTCAACAGCAGTTCTAATAGCTACGTCTAGGTATAAATTTGCTGGTGCTAACACTGCAAATAAATATTTGTAACCTTTAGTAAATAAAGATCTAGAAGCACCATTTGCTTCAACCATTGGAACACCATATTTTTCAGTAACTGGCGCTATTGCTTTAGTTAAACCTGAACTGTATGGTCCAAGCATAAACTCAACACCATCTTGTGAAATTAATCTTTCTGCAAGTTGTGCGGCTCTTTTAGGATTTGATTCATCATCGTAGTAAATGATTTCAAACTTATAAGTTTTTCCACCAACTTTAATACCACCCATGCTGTTAATTCTGTCAACAGCCATGTTATAGCCATTTTGAGTGTGAACACCATTAGATGAATATTTTCCTGTTAGTGAAACAGCAGCACCTAAAACTATCTTATCACCAACAACTTTTGCAAAAGATGTTACTGATGTTGATAATAATATTGCTAATGCAGAAATAAAACCCAAGATTATTTTATTTATTTTCATTTTATTTCCCTTGTTAATTAATTAATAAATCAATTTAATAAAGAAAATCACTTTTTTGCAAGTAACAAAAATAGCAAACCTAATATTTCAATACTGTTGTGTAACAATAATTATTAAAGCGATTATAACTAAAACACTCGCTGAGATTGTATTAATTGTTTTTGGATTTGCTTTTATCCAATTAATTAATTTTTGTGCGAGCAAAGCATAACCCATTAAAGATAAAAAATCTAAAATTACATAGGTCGTTATTAAAATAAAAAATTGAAAAATATAATTTAAATTAAAATCAATAAATTGTGGAAATATTAAAGGAAAAAATAACCAAGCCTTTGGACTTGTTCCTGCAACCAAAAAACCATCTTTAAAAAAAGAAAAAAAACTTTTTGAAGTAATTATTTTTGAATTTATATCTTTAGGTGCTGATTTATAAACATCATAAGCTAAATAAAACAAATAAATTACTCCAATCCACTTAAAAATATTTAAAAAATTTGGATTATCTGAAAAAAAATTTCCTAAAACAAAGATAACCAAAGTTGCTTGAATAAAATTTGCAGTAATGTCACCTAATGCTGTCCAAATACACTTTTGAATTCCATAATTCATGGAATAAGAAATAATAACTATTCTTGGTGTTCCGGGTGTAATAAACAAAAAAATTATAATTTGTAAAAAAAGTATAAAATCTAGGGGAAGCATATAAAAAAAGATAGCCCTTAAAAACCGGGAGCTAAAGATGGCTATAAGGACTATCAATACCTTTATATCAGTTCTAAAAAAAAATGCATTATAGATTTTTTTTAAAATATGAGGAAATTATAAAAAAAAGTCGCACCTCTTTTTTTGGCACCTGTTAAAAATCAAAAGCTTAATATTGAAAGTTCAAATTGGGTCTTTTGCGTTATCAGTACAGATAGAATCATTTTTTAAAAATTAAAAAAAATTTGAATATTCAAAAAATAAATTACTAGTAAATTAAAAAAAAGTGATTATTTATAAGTTATGAAAAATATTACAATTTATACAGGTCCACTTTGTAATTATTGTGAAGCAGCAAAAAGATTGTTAGCCAGAAACAATGTAACTTATAAAGAAATTAATGTTGCAACAGTTAATGGTGCTATGGATGAAATGATTAAAAAAACTAATGGAAAAAAAACAATCCCACAAATATTTTTTGATGATCAACACATTGGTGGCTATGATGAAGTAAGAACTTTAGAAAAAGAAAATAAATTAAAAGATCTTTTAAAATAAAACGTAATAAACAACCCAAAAAATTAAAGTATATTCAAAAAAACTTTTAAATATTACGATTTGTTTTTCACTTAACCTTTGATTAATAAATTTTTTTGAGAAATAAAATCCAATATTAACTAATAAAATAGCAACAATAATACCAATTATAGTAGATTTAATAGAAAAATTTTTATAACCAAAATAACAAGCAGCTATTAAGGTAAACCAAGAAACTTTCGTAATAAAAATTTTAAAAATAATTCCAGCTTTTTTACTAAAAACTGATTGAGTTTTTATAATTGAATATGACCAAATAACTCCTATTAGAAAGCTAATATATTTAATTATCATTATTTTTTAGGTTTAAAAATTAAACATACTCCATTGTTACAATATCTTTTACCAGTTGGTTGTGGACCATCATCAAAAATATGACCATGATGAGCATCACATTTTTTACAATGATATTCTGTTCTAGCATAACCTAATAAATGATCTGTTTTAGTTTCAAAAACATTTGGTAATGACTGATAAAATGATGGCCAACCTGAACCACTTTCATATTTAGTGTTTGAGTCAAATAATTTTACTCCACAGTTAGCACAATGATAACTTCCTTCACGCTTTTCACTATTTAATTCACTTGTTCCTGGTGGTTCTGTTCCATCTTCAAACATAACTAATTTTTGCTCAACAGATAGATTTGAATTTTTTTTATTCATTCAATTATAATAATTTATTAAAGTTTTTATTCAATAACACGAATAGGTTTACCATTAACACAGGCTTCTAGTGCTTCAATCATTTGATTATAAAAGATGCTGTAATTTTCCGCAGTCACATATCCAATATGTGGGGTAAGTAATGCATTTGGTAAAAATCTTAATTTATTATTTTCTGGCAAAGGTTCTTTTTCATAAACATCAATACCTGCGCCTGCTATTTCATTTGTTGACAAAGCAATGATTAAATCATCTTCATTAACTATTGGACCTCTAGAAGTATTTATTAAAAAAGCTGTCTTTTTCATTTTGTCTAATTCTTTTAAAGTAATACAATTATTGTATCTATCTCCACCTTGAACATGAATAGATAAAAAATCTGAATTTTTTATAAGATCATCTTTGCTACATGGTAGTACATCTAACTCTTTGCATATGTCTAAATTAAGATTTTCACTCCAAGCCATTACTTGCATACCAAATGCTTTTCCAATTTTAGCAACTTGAGATCCTACTTTTCCTAGACCAATTAAGCCTAAAATTTTTCCTTTTAGCTCAACTCCTACTGTAGTTTGCCAATAACCTTGATACATATTGTCTATTTCTTCTTTTAAATTTCTGGCTAATCCTAATATTAAAGCCCAAGTTAATTCTGGAGTTGGATGAATATTTGTCTCTGTTCCACAAACAATAATCTTCCTTTTTTTAGCAGCCTCAAGATCTATTGATTTATTTCTTAAACCACTTGTAATTATAAATTTTAATTTACTTAAATTATCTATCAAATTTTTAGTTATTGGAGTTCTTTCTCGCATTATCAACAATGCCTCAAAATCTTCTAATTGCTCAAGAGCATCAGCTTCATCTAAAAAAGGCTTACTAAAAATTTTAAATTCATATTTTCCTGAAAGTTTCTTCAAATCAACAAATTGTTGTGAAACATTTTGGTAGTCATCTAAAATAGCAACTTTAAACATTATTTGTCTTTCTATTTGACAATATTATTCCTGTTAAAATAAAAGTTGCACCTAACACATGATAAAGCATAAATTTTTCATCAAAAATAATCATAGCCATTATAGCGCTTAAGATTGGCATTAAATGCAAAAATACACCTGATCTATTAGCACCAATTAAAGAAATTCCTTTTATCCATAATATAAAAGAAGCAAGTCCTGGAAATAAAACAACGTAACTTAAAATCATTATAAATGGTTTTTCTAGCTGAATTCTAAATCCTAGTTGATACTCAAAAAAATAAATTGGAATTAAAAATAATAATCCAAATGAAATAATTACCTGTAGAAGACTTAATTGAGATAATTTATATGTTTGTTTTTTTAATAGAGCTGAATATAAGGCCCAAGAAAACATTGCAATAACCATTGTAATATCTCCTTTATTAAAATCTAAATTTTTTAAAATTTCTAAATTAGCTTTAGTAATAATTAATATAACTCCAGTGAAAGAAAATAATACTCCTAAAATCTGAAAAATATTTGTTTTTTCAATTTTTAAAATGGATGAAATAAACATTATCATCACCGGTATTGTTGATATCATCAATACACCGCTTATTACTTGAGTAAAATTTAGTGAGTAATAAACTATTGAATTAAATACAGTAATGCTAGTAACTCCAAGAACTAAAAATAATTTATAGTTTTCCTTAATATAATCTTTATTTTTAAAAATTTCAGGAATTGTAAATGGTGCTAAAATTAACCATGCAAAAAACCATCGGTAAAAATTTAATGAAAATGGTGGAACCTCATAAAAACTTGCAAATTTTCCAACTATAAAATTTCCCGCCCAAAAAGTGACGGTTAATAATAAAAAAATATATGCAATGAAATTAGATGACTTGCTCACTTAATTAAATCTTTGTGAGCTATATGGTTTTAAATTTAGATTTGTATTTTCTCCAGCAACCATTCCTGATACAATTTTCCCAGATATTGGACCCAATGTCCATCCCAAATGATGATGACCAAAACAATAAAATACATTCTTATGATTTTTTGAAGGCCCCATCACTGGTAAAAAATCAGGTAGTGTAGGTCTAAAACCTAACCATTCATCTTCATGATCTGGTAATTCTCCCAACATATATTTTGCATTATTAATTAAATTTTTAATTCTCGATTTTGAGAGTGGATTATATAAACCACCAAATTCAACCGTTCCAACCACTCTTAATCCTTGTTCCATAGGAGTAATTCCAAATCCTCTATTTGAAAAAATGACTGGTCTGTTTAAAAGATGATCACAATTTTTAAAATGAACATGATAGCCTCTTTCCGTATCAAGTGGAATTTTTTCACCTAAATTGTCTGTCAATTTTTTTGAAAAAGCTCCACATGCAATAATCACTTTATCAAATTTATATTTTTGTGAATCAGTTTTAAAAATAGGTTTTTCATTATCAAATTGTATGTCTTCAATATTCATCTTGTTAAATTTTCCACCTTTTTTTAAAAATAGATCAAAAAATTTTAATAAAATTTTTTTTGGATTTCTTGTATGTTTTGCGTAAGGATAATAAACACCTCCATGATAAAATGGCTTAATATTTGGTTCTAAATCATGAATTTCTTTTTTATTTACAAGTTGTTGTTTTACTCCTAATTCATCTCTTACTTTAATTTCTAATTCTCTACTTTTTAAATCTTTATTATTCCAAATATAAAGAATTCCTTTACTTTCTACTAGGCCATCTAAATCAATTTCATTAAAAAGTTCATCATATGTTGGTAAAGCTAAATCCAAAATCTGATGCATGTTTTTTGCTGTATGCATCATTTTGCTTTTCGAAGTATTTAAAATAAATTTTATAAACCAAGGTATCATCTTTGGAACATAGTTCCATTTAAGAGCTAAAGGCCCAGTTGAGCTCAATAGCATTGCCGGTACATCTAATAAAACATCTGTCCTATTTAATGATAATGATGCATAAGGAGAAAAATGACCGGCATTCCCATAAGAAGCAGCTGGACTTCCTGGTTCATCTCTATCAAAAATTGTTACATCAAAACCTTTTTTTTGAAGAAATAAAGCATTTGAGATCCCTTGAATGCCAACTCCAACTATCCCAATTTTAATATTATTATTCATGGCAATGTATACAACAAAATTTTAAAATAACTTAAGCGACAAATTATATTTAAGCAATTAATTGTTGATTGTGAACTTTGGCGCTCATCACTATACCAAAACCTATCATTGTTGCTAACATTGATGAACCTCCATATGACATTATTGGTAATGGTGATCCAACTATTGGAAGCAAACCAAGAACCATGCTCATATTAATTATTATGTAAACAAAAATTGCAGCGCCAAAACTATAACAAAATATCTTTGCAAAATAACTTCTTGATGATGCACCTATTGCGACTATTCTATAAATAATAATTGCATAAATTACTAAAAGTAAAGCTGAGCCTACAAAACCAAACTCTTCAGAAAAAAGTGTAAAAATAAAATCAGTGTGTTTTTCTGGCAAAAACTCTAAATAGCTCTGAGTTCCTTTTAAAAAACCTTTTCCAAAAATTCCACCCGAGCCAACAGCAATTTTAGATTGAATAATTTGATATCCGGCACCTAAAGGGTCTTTGTCTGGATTTAAAAAAGTTAAAACTCTTAATTTTTGATATGGTTTTAAAAAAGCAATAATAAAAGGTAATAAAATTAAAAATCCCAAAACTGTGTAAATAAAATATTTATAGTTTATGCCTGCAAACCACAAGACTGCTATTCCACTAATTGCTATAAGGATTGAAGTTCCTAAATCAGGTTGAACAATTACCATACCCATAGGTAATATAATTATTATTAAAGACGTCAAAATTGTATAAATAGAATTCACATTCTCTAATTTCATTCTATGAAAATATTTAGCAAGGCATAAAATTATAAAAATTTTCATTAATTCAGATGGTTGCAAATTAATAAAATATAAATCAATCCATCTTTTAGAGCCTGAAGATGTTAGTCCAAAAAAGTAAGTCCAAACTAATAGGCAAATAGCTATAAAATAAGAAAAGTATCCAATTGAAAACCAAAATTTTATATTAATAAATGAAAATATTAACATCATGACTGTAAAAACAATTAATTTAGTAAAATGACTCTTGGTATGAAATAAAATTTTACCACCTTCTGTTGAATACATGGTGACAAGGCTAATAAAACCTAATAATAAAATACAAACTAATAAAATATAATCAAAATTTTTGAATTTTTGAAAAAAATTAAACTGATTAGTTGTTAATCTTGTGTGTTGATACATTTAAATCTCTAGATATTTTTTATTATTGACTGACTGTCTTAATAAATGTCGATCAATTATTAATTTAAATAATTTTTTTGCCATAGGTGCTGCTGTTGTACTTCCATTTCCTCCGTGTTCAACTAATATACTTAAAGCATATTGAGGATTTTTATAAGGTCCAAAAGCTATATACAAAGCATGATCTCTTTCCTCATATGGTATCTGAAAAGTTTTTAAATCTAATTCTCTTTGTTCCTCTGTGATTTTTTTAACCTGAGCCGTACCAGTTTTGCCAGCAAATTGATATTTTAAGTCATCTATTCTAGATCGATAAGAAGTTCCCATAACTTCATTTGTCGAACCAAACATTGCATCTTGAACAATCTTTATATTTTTAGAATTTTGATATAATGGAACATATTTATCACTAGGCTGAATGTTATTCTCTTCATTTACAATAATTTTGGGATAAATTTTATAACCTCCATTTGCTATTTGTGCTGTCATTAAACATAATTGAATTGGTGTTGTTTGAATATAACCTTGGCCAATTCCAGTAATCATGGTTTCACCTAGCAACCAACCTTTTCCTAAAGCATTTTTTTTCCATTGAGTATTAGGAATTAAACCTTGTTTTTCAACATCAAATAAGTTTCCAAAAACTTTTTCACCTAAACCAAATTTTTTTGCAGTTTCACTTAATTTGTCTACGCCAAGTTTTCTCGCTATTTCATAAAAATATGTATCACAAGATTGTTTTATCGCATTTCTAAGACTAACGAATCCATGTCCTTTCTTTTTCCAACAATGATAAGTTTGTCCATACATTTCAGTTTTACCAGTACATTTAACAGTAAAATTTGGATTGATAATTCCATTTTCTAAAGCTGATAAAGCTACTATTGGCTTTATTGTTGAACCTGGAGAATAATTTCCTTGTAAAGTTTTATTAATTAATGGTTTCATAGGATCGTTGCGGATAGTCTGCCAATCATCTTGACTTATGCCAAAAACAAATAAGTTTGGATTAAATGAGGGTGATGAATGCATCGCAATTACTGAACCAGAATAAATATCCATGACACATATTGAACCAGCTTGATCTTTCAATAATTCATTAGCCAATTGTTGAACTTTAGTATCTATTGTTAATTTAACAGAATCTCCTTTTTTTCCTTTTTGAAATTCTAACTGACTAATTCGTCTGCCATAAGCATTTACTTCATATCTCTCGATATCATTAGTTCCAATTAATTTATTTTCAAAAGATTTTTCTAAACCTGTTTTTCCAATTTTAAGACCTGGAACAAAATTTTTCTTTATCGATTCATTACTTTCAATGTCATTTTTGTTAGCTTGACTTACATATCCAATCACATGTGTAAAGTTTTCTCCAAAAGGATAATTTCTAGAAATAGATATAACAGGTTTAACTCCATTTAAATCGTATAAATGATTATTTATTTTTGAAAATTTTTTCCAACTCAAATTATCTGATACAATTAATGTTTCCCAAGGTTTTATCTCTTTTTTCTTTTTTATTATTTTCTTAAATTCATTATCGGATAATTCCAATAAGTCTTTTAATCTATAAACTAAATATCTAAAGTCCTCTACTTGTTCAGGAATAACATGAAGCTGATATGCTTCAAAATTTCCAGCTACAATATTACCAAAATAATCATAAAACTCACCTCTAACAGGTGCTAATTTCCATTCCCTAATTCTATTTTTATCTGAAAGAGTTAAATATTTTTTGTTTTCTTTAACTTGTAAAAAAAATAATCTACTTATTATTCCTACCATTATAAAAAATTTTAATGAACCGGTAATAAACATCCTTCTATTAATTGAATTAAGTTTTTTTACATTATCACTAGTAGAATTAATCATTTATGCCTTTCAAATAAAATTTAAAGATATTTACAAAAATTATATAAAATAAAAACGTAAAAAAATTATTTATTAAATAATTTTCTAAAATTAAATTATAAGAAAAAAATAAAGATAAAATAGAATAATTTATTGAATTAATTAAACTGATAATAAATAAAAAAAAGAACCAATCTTTTATTGGATGAGGTCTAATAGTAATATTTCTTAAATAAGATGTGGCAATACAAATTAATATATAGGATAAACTGCTAATTCCTAAAGGTAAGCCAACGACAGTATCATTAATTAGTCCAGCAATAAAAACTAATAAATAATCAAAATATTTAAATTCTTTTAAACTAAAGAAAAAAATTAGAATAAAAGGAAAATTAAAAGAAAAATACTTAAGGTTTAGATAATTAAAATCAAATTCATTAAGTACTGAAATAAATAAAACTATTATCGGTAACAAATAGTAAATTTTAGAAAAAGAACTTTTTGTACTTAAACTAGCCATTATTTATTCTTCCTTTGTTTAATACACAGTTTTTATATTCATTGCTCCCTATCATAAAACCCTTATTATTAAAAAAGGATCTTCGGCACTTATGTCCATATTGCAAATTAAGTCTTAAAAATTTTAACTCTTCTTTATCAACATTAAATTGGTTGATAATTTTTTTTTGAGTAGAAATTTCATTATTCAAGCTTAAAATTTTATTGCTTAAAATATTATTTTTATTTTTTAAAATTTCGTTTTCTTCTTGAAATTTAATATTAGTTTGCTCAATAATGTTTTTCTCATTCTCGAGAATTTCTAATTTTGCATCTATTAACTTATTATTTTCAACATCATTTTCAGTATTATCTAATTCTGTTTTTTTTATTTCAGTTTTAATTGTTATTTCTGCAAAAACATATTTAAGTTGAGAAAAATCACTAAAAAAATCTACGTTAAGTTTATTAGTAGAATTATCATCAATACTGGTCAATTTTCCTATAGGAATACCACTTTTAAAAAGTGCACCAGTTCCTGAAGTATAAATTATACTTTGTCCTGAAAATTTATCTAAAAAACCATCTTTGATATATTTAATTTGTCCATAATTATTCCCTGTACCTGTGATAATTGCTTGAATATTTTGAGGAGCAATTGTAACTGGAACATTAGAATTTAAATCGGATAATAATAATACTCTTGATGTTTTATAATTAACTTCAATTACTCTTCCTACCAAATAAGATTGGTCATATACATTGGTTCCTATTTTAATGCCATCTTTACTGCCTTTATTTATAATTATACTTTTTAAAAATGGACTATTATGATCTACAATAATTTTTGCTAATATTTTATTTGAACTATATACATAATCATTAATCAATTCTTTCAATTCATTATTTTCATATTGAATAATTTCATTTGAAACATAATTCGATTTAAGTTTATTTAGTTCCTCTTGGTTTTTTTTATAATTATTAAAAAAAGTCGTATATTCACTTATTTCTATAAAACTATTTTTTATAAAATTTTCAGGAATTGATACAATAAATGATGATCTATATACTACTTCATTAATCGCTGTTTTTAAATATCTTACAGCTTTAAAATCTAAACTAGATAATACAATTATAAAAATAGAGATAAATACTAATGTTAATAATGAAAACTTTTGCTGTGTGCTTTTTTTTAAAAAGGCAGAACGAATTGCTATTATAAAATCATCTCTGCTTGATGCCATTTCTCTTAATATTCAGTCAACATAGTCGAGAATGTTTGTTCTTGATCTAAAGCTTTACCAGTTCCAACTGCCACACAAGATAAAGGTTCATCTGCTATATGAACAGGTAAACCAGTTTCTTTAGAAAATCTTCTATCTATATTTTTTAATAAAGCTCCACCACCAGTTAAAGTTAAACCCATATCGACTAAATCAGCTGATAATTCTGGAGGAGTACTTTCTAATGCGTCTTTTATTCCATTAACCATTTCTTTCAAAATATCATTTAATGCTTCGGCAGTATCTTCCTCTGTAATATTCACTTCTTTAGGTGTTCCAGATCTTAAATCTCTTCCTTTAACTGCATAAGTGTTATTGTTAGTTGGAATTGCTGTTCCAATTTCTTTTTTAATTTTTTCTGCGGTACTATCTCCAATCATTAAATTATATTCTTTTCTCATATAATTTACCATTGCAGCATCCATTGCATCACCAGCAACTCTTAATGATTTTGAATAAACTAATCCTCCTAAAGACATAACTGCAATTTCACTTGTACCACCACCTATATCAACTACCATTGAGCCTGTAGCTTCAGATATTGGAAGATTAGCACCAATAGCAGCGGCAATTGGTTCTTCAATTAATTGGACTCTTCTGGCTCCGGCTGCTAAAGCGCTGTCTTGAATAGCCTTTCTTTCAACCGGTGTTGAACCAGTTGGAACACAAATTAGAATTCTTGGATTAGCAAAAGTGCTTCCTTTATGAACTTTTTTAATAAAATGTTTAATCATTTCCTCAGTAACTATAAAATCAGCAATCACACCATCCCTTAAAGGTCTTATTGCTTGAATATTTCCTGGTGTTCTTCCTAACATGGTCTTTGCCTCGTCCCCTACTGCTAAAACTTGTTTTTTTCCTCCCTGTTCTACAATTGCAACTACAGAAGGTTCATTCAAAACAACACCTTGTCCTTTAACAACAACCAATGTATTTGCTGTTCCCAAATCAATAGCCATATCTTGGCTCCAAACTTTTTTAATTTTTTCAAATAAACCCATCTAAATACCTCTTACCTTTTCGTTTTCTAACTCCATCATTGGAGCTGTTTTGTTTCTTTTAATGATCATTTTATTTAATGCAGCAATATAAGCATTTGCTGAAGCAACTAATGTATCTGTATCTGCTGCCTGACCAACAGTTGTTTTGCCATTTTCCTCAATACGAACACTTACTGTTGCTTGAGCATCTGTTCCTTCAGTCACAGCATGAACTTGATATAATAAAAGTTTAACATCGTGAGGAAATAAAATTTTTATGCATTTAAATATTGCATCTACAGGTCCATCCCCAGTCTCTGAAGTTTTTTTAACTTCTCCATAAACATCAAGGGTCATTTCAGCTTTTTGTGGTTCACCTGTTCCTGCAAAAACTTTTAAAGATTTTAAATTAATAACATTTTTTTCTAAGACCATACTGTCATCAACTAATGCTGCTATATCATCATCATAAACATGTTTTTTTTTATCAGCTAATATTTTAAATTTTCCAAAAGCTGTCTGTATTACATCGTCAGTAACTCCAACGTACCCAAGATCTGATAATTTTTCTTTAAATGCATGTCTTCCAGAATGTTTACCCATTACTAGGGATGTTTTTTTAACTCCAACACTCTCAGGTGTCATAATTTCATAAGTTTCTCTATTTTTAAGCATTCCATCTTGATGAATACCTGCTTCATGTGCAAAAGCATTTTTTCCAACAATAGCTTTGTTAAACTGTACAGGAAATGTTGCATTTGATACAACTTTTGAAGCTTTACTTAATAATTCTGTTTTAATTCCAGTTGTATAAGGCATTAAATCATTTCTAGTTCTTATTGCCATTACTATTTCTTCTAAAGCTGCATTTCCTGCTCTTTCACCAATTCCATTAATTGTGCACTCTACTTGTCTTGCTCCTGCAGAAACACCTGCTAATGAATTTGCTACAGCTAACCCTAAATCGTTATGACAATGAACTGATAAAATTGCTTTATCAATATTTGGAACTTTATTTTTTAAAGTTGTAATTATTTTTGTAAATTCTGATGGAGTTGTATAACCAACAGTATCAGGAATATTAACTGTTTTAGCACCACTTTTAATTGCAAGTTCTACTATTTTGCACATAAAATCCATATCTGTTCTTGTTCCATCCTCGCAAGACCATTCAACATCATCAGTAAATTTTCTTGCATATGTAACACTTTCTTTAATTGCATCTACAACTTGTTCTGGAGTTTTATTTAACTTGTGTTTCATGTGAAGAGGACTCGTTGAAATAAAAGTATGAATTCTAAATCTAGGAGCAGATTTTAATGCCTCATGACATGCATCAATATCTTTTTTATTTGCTCTAGATAAACCAGCGGGTATTGAATTTTTTAAAATTTTACTTATAGCTTTAACTGCTTCAAAATCTCCAGGTGAAGCTATTGGGAAACCTGCTTCAATAATGTCAATTCCTAACTCATCAAAAACTCTTGAAATCTGAATTTTCTCTTCAAGGCTCATTGATGCTCCAGGTGATTGCTCACCATCACGCATAGTTGTATCGAATATAAAGACTTTGTCTTTGTCACTCATAACTTAAATATTTTTTAAATTCTATAATACAATCTATAAGTGAGATTGCAAAATAATTAGTTAAATTTTTCTTATTATTTAACTATTTGAGACTGTAAAAGTATCAATTATAAATAGACTCAATTTTTGGCATTAAACGTAAAAGCTCTTTTGTATAATCATGTTTAGGTTTTAAAAATAACTCTTCTGTATTAGAAATTTCACATAATTTACCATTTTTTAATACTCCAATTCTGTCACACATCTGTCTTACAACTGGTAAATCGTGGCTTATAAATAGTATTGTTAAGTTGAGTTGTTCCTGAAGATCTTTTAATAAATTTAATATTTGAGCTTGAATACTTACATCTAAAGCAGAAGTTGGTTCATCACAAACTAATAATCTGGGTTGGGTTGCAAGCGCTCTTGCTATTGATATTCTTTGTCTTTGACCTCCTGAAAATTCGTGAGGATAACGTTCAGCTGATTGTTGTGTTAGCTCAACAGATTCTAATAAGTCATAAATATAATTATCTTTATCTTTTGAACTAATTGAAGGATTGTGAAGTTTAATAGGTTCAGCAATTATATCTTTAACCTTTAATCTTCCATTTAATGAAGAGTAAGGATCTTGAAATATCATCTGAATTTGCTTTCTAAACTTCAACATTTCATTCTTATTTTTAATTTTTGTTATACAAACATTGTCAAAGTAAATATCTCCGCCACTTGGTCTAAATAAATTAACAATCATTTTAGCAATCGTAGATTTTCCACTACCACTCTCTCCTACTAGTCCAAATGATTGACCTTCTTTAATGTTAAATGAAATATCGTCTACTGCCATAACTGTATTTTTTGAACTTTCAGTAAAAAAACTATCATCAAATGTTTTGCTTAAGTTTTTTATTTGAACCAGATCTTGATTAATAATTTCTTTTTTAGTCCATCTATTTAAAATTTTAATATTAGTTTCCTTCTGACTTTTGTTTTCTTTTTCGATTATTTTAAATCTATTAATTTTTTTATTTGTTGGGGGAACTGAACTTACAAGGCTCTTAGTATAAATTTCCTTTGGTTTAGTTAAAATCTCCTTAGTAGTTCCAATTTCTACTAAATCACCATTTTTCATTACAGCCACTCTGTCGGTTGTTTCAGAAATAACTCCCATATCATGAGTAATTAATATGACTGCTAAATTTCTTTCTTTCGTTAATCTTTTGATTAAATCTAAAATTTGAGATTGAATTGACACATCTAAAGCTGTTGTAGGTTCGTCTGCAATTAAAAGTTCTGGCTCACAACAAAGTGCTAGAGAAATAACAACTCGTTGTCTCATTCCGCCCGAAAATTGATGAGGATAATTATCAAATCTTTTTTCAGCGTCTTTAATACCAACTTCTTTTAATAAGTTTATTGCTTTTATTTTAGCTTCTTCATTGTTTAAACTTAAATGCGTTTGAATTGTTTCAATTAACTGCTCACCTATTGTAAATATTGGGTTCAAAGAAGTTTGAGGATCTTGAAAAATTAAACCAACCTTTTTACCTCTGTGTTTAACAATGTTTTCTGGATCTTTATGAATATTTATGTCTCCTAAAAATATTGAACCACTCGAAACTTTTCCTGGTTCATCAATAAGATTTATAATTGCATTGCCAACTGTACTTTTTCCTGAACCAGACTCTCCAACTAGTCCTAAAATTTCTCCTTTACTCACTTCAATGTTTACATTTTTTGCTGCATAAACAGTTTCTCTTCTCATTTTGTAATCAACGCTTAAATTATTTATTTTTAAAAAACTCATTAATTTAATTTTGGATTAAGTGTATCCCTCATCCAGTCCCCTAAAAGATTAATTGAAAATGCTAGTATAACTAAAAATATTGCTGGAAAAAAAGTTATCCACCACTCACCGGAAAATAAAAAATCATTACCAAGCCTAATTAATGTTCCTAATGAAGGTGTTGTTGGAGGAACCCCCACACCCAAAAAACTCAATGTTGCTTCTGCTATTATCGCAAGTGCTAACCCTATTGTTCCGATTACTAGAACTGGTCTTAAAATATTTGGCAAGATGTGTTTAAACATAATAATTAAATTTGAAACTCCAATAATTGTTGAAGCAGAAACATAGTCTTTATTTTTTTCAACTAAAGTGGCGGCTCTTGATACTCTTGCAAATTGAGGCCACTCTGAAATACCAATTGCAAAAATTAATACATAAATTGCCATTTCATCATGTAATTCTCTTGAAATAATTCCACGTGCTATTCCATCAACCAAAAGAGCCATTAAAATACTTGGAACAGTTAATTGTACATCTGTTAATCTCATAACAATCATTTCATATTTTCCTCCGAAGTATCCTGCTGTTAATCCCAATGCCACTCCTAATACCAAGGCAAATATAACTGCTGAAAAACCAACAATTAAAGAAATCCTTGATCCATAAAGAATTGTTGCCAACATATCTCTGCCTTGACCATCAGTTCCTAAAATAAATCTAGCTAGTCCATCTTCTGTCCATGAAGGTGGTGTAAATGCATCCATTAAAGATAAAGAAGATGGATCAAATGGATTATAAGGCGTTACAAATTCAACAAAAAAAGAACAAAAGAAAATTATTAGCAAAATAATTGTTGATACAATTGCTGTTGGTGATTTTATAAAACTAAAGTAAATATCACTATCTCTAATTCTATTAAACAATGTTAAATTTTTACTAGCCACTTACTGCCTCCGCTTTAACTCTTATTCTTGGATCAATAAAGTAATACAAAATATCCACTATGAAATTTATCATCACAAATACAAATGCGATAAAAACTAAATAAGCAGACATGATTGGTATATCTACAAACTGAACAGCTTGTATAAAAAGAAAACCCATTCCAGGCCATTGAAAAACTGTTTCTGTAATTATTGAAAATGCAATTAATGTACCAATATTTATTCCTGCAATAGTAATTACAGGTATTAAGCCATTTTTTAATGCGTGTTTGTAATGAATACTTTTTTCATTTATACCTCTTGCTCTTGCAAACTTAATATAATCTGTTTGCAATATTTCCATCATTTCAGCTCGAACAAGTCTGATAATATATGTCATTTGAAAAAGACTAAGTGTTACAGAAGGAAGAATTATAGCCTTTAAGCCAGACAATGTTAAAAAACCTGTAGACCAAAATCCTATATTAACAACTTCGCCTCTTCCAAAAGAAGGTAATATTCCTAAGATTACAGCAAAAAGATAAATAAATAATATTCCAATAACAAATGTGGGAAGTGAAACTCCCAGCAGTGAAATAGCTAATATAATGTCACTCAAAAAACCTTTTCGGTTTATTCCTGTATAAACTCCTAACAAAGTACCTGAAACAAGTGCAATTAAAGCTGAAATTAAAACCAACTCAATAGTTGCTGGTAATCTTTCAGAAATTAATTCTGAAACTGGTCTTCTTAATTGATAAGAAATTCCAAACTCACCTTTTGAAGCATTAACTACAAATCTAGAAAATTGAATATGAATCGGATCTGTCAATCCTAAAGTATCTCTAAGTTCAGCTCTTTCTTCATCTGAAGTTTCCTCTCCAACCATATTGTTAATTGGATCACCTACAAAATTGAATAAAGAGAATGAAACAAAAGCAACAACCAGCATAACCATTGCTGATTGAAATAAACGTTTCAAAAAATATTTTATCAATGTACGAAAATTTTGTTTACAAGCCCTTTGTATAAAAGGGCTTGTAATAATTAATTTAGTTTACTTTAGAAAAACGGAATAATGGTTCATTATTCGGTCTTATAGGAACATCAACATTTAATTTTGATGCCCAAGAAATTACTTGGTGATGTAAAGGAAGATAAGCAATATTATCTCTTACAATTTTCCAAGCTTTAGCTATAGCAGCATTTCTTTTATCTAGATCAACTTCACCTTCCATTACTCTGATTGCAGCATCAACTTCAGCATCGCTAAAGTTAACTTTATTCCAACTTGCATCAGTTTCGTATAGATAGTGGAATACGTAGTGACTATCTAAAGTAGGAACACCCCAACCTAGCATATAAAAGTCGCCTTGGTTATCTTTAAGTTCCTTAAAGTGTTTACTTTTAGTTTGAGCAAATAGATTTACTTTAACACCTATTTTTCCTAACATTCCTACAACAGCTGTACAAATTGCTTCATCATTTACATATCTGTCATTTGGACATCTTAGCTCAACTTCAAAACCATCAGGATAGCCTGCATCAGCTAATAGTTTTTTTGCTGCACCAACATCATAAGGTAGTCTTTTATCAAGTGCCTTAGTGTAACCTGTAACACCTGGGAAAGTTATAATTCCTGCTGGTTCACTTAAACCTCTCATAACTTTTTTCTTGATAGCTTCTATATCAATCGCTTGGTAAAGAGCTTGTCTTACCTCTTTTTTCTTAAAAGGATTATCTCCAGTATTACCTGTTCTTAGTTGATCAGCAGCTTGGTCCATTCCAAGAAAGATTGTACGCATCTGTGGAGTACTTTCTACTTTATGTCCACCAGAAGATGAAATACGATTCAAGTCTTGAACAGGAGCATCAGTTACTAAATCTATTTCTCCAGATAACAAAGCAGCAACTCTAGTTGCGGCATTCTTAATTGGAAGTAACTGAATCTCAGTTATATTATGTTCAACATTGCCCCACCATTTATTGTTTTTTTTAAAAACAGTTTTTGTATTAGGCTCTCTTAAAGTAATTTTAAAAGGACCAGTTCCCATTGCATTAGTTGCAGAATATGTTTCTTGTCCTGCATCCCAATTTTGTGGAGCTACTACAAAATTATCAGTTGACCATTGCTTAGACATTATAAATATATTTGATAACTGGTTCAAAAGAATTGGATTTGGTTTACTTGTTTTAATTTGAACTGTGTAATCATCAATCGCTTTAACTCCTGAAATAGTACTAATATATTCTTTAAAATCTGACGTAGGTTGTTTTGCTCTTAATATACTAAATACAACATCTTCAGATGTCATTTTTTGTCCATTAGAGAACTTAACGTCATCTCTTAAAAAAAAGTACCAAGTGTTTGGATCAACCGCTTTCCATTTAGTTGCAAGTTGTGGTCCTATTGACATGTCTAAACCTCTAGTAACTAAAGCTTCATAAATTTGCCTAGACACTTGAGTAGTTGGACCTTCATTTTGTGCGTGTGGATCTAGTGTTAAACTATCACCTTGCATTGACCATTTAATCGTTTTTGCAATTCCATTGTTTGGAGCAAAAATAATAAAAAAAGCCAATAAAATTTTAATAAAATTATTAAATTTCATTTTCCCCTCCTAATTATTATAAAGAAAGTATAGGTGAATTATTTTCAATTTTATAGTCTATTTTATTTAAGTAAAATTAGCTCTTATCGCTATCAACCAACTTTTTCTTGCTAATCCAAGGCATCATTGCTCTTAAATTTGCGCCAACTTTTTCAACTGGATGCTCAGCTAGTTTTGAGCGTGTTGCAAGAAAGTTTTTTTGACCATTTTTGCATTCATCCATCCACTGTTTAGTGAATTTTCCAGATTGAATATCGGCTAAAACTTCTTTCATTCTTTTTTTTGTTTCTTCCTTATTTATAATTCGTGGTCCAGATTGATACTCACCATATTCTGCTGTATTTGAAATAGAGTAATTCATATTTGCTATTCCACCTTCATAAATTAAATCAACAATTAGTTTAACTTCATGAACAGTTTCAAAATATGCCATCTCAGGCTCATATCCTGCCTCAACTAAAGTTTCATAACCATTTTTTATTAATTCAACTAATCCACCACATAAAACAGTTTGTTCACCAAATAAATCAGTTTCAACTTCGTCTTTAAAAGTTGTTTCAATTATTCCAGATCTCCCACCACCGATAGCAGAAGCATAAGACATAGCTAAGTCTCTAGCTTTGCCTGAGCCATTTTGATGAACAGCGAATAAACAAGGAACTCCACCTCCTTTTTCATATTCACTTCTAACTAAATGACCGGGTCCTTTTGGAGCAACCATAAATACATCTAAATCTTTTCTAGCTTTAATTAAATCATAATGAACATTTAAACCATGAGCAAAAGCAATTGAAGTTCCTTCTCTAACTCTCTGTTCTATATGATTTTTATAAATTGAAGCTTGTAATTCATCTGGTGTTAAAATCATAACAACATCTGCCCACTCAGCAGCATCAGACAAATTCATAACTTTAAGACCTTTCGACTCTGCTTTAGCAATACTTGATGAACCTTCTCTTAAAGCCACCACAACTTCTTTTACACCACTATCTTTTAAATTTAAGGCATGTGCATGTCCTTGACTACCATAACCAAAGATTGCAATTTTTTTATCTTTTATAAGATTTACATCAGTATCTTTTTCATAAAACATTTTCATTTTTTTTCTCCTAATCTATTTATTTAAAAACTTCTGCACCTCTGGTCATTGCTATAGCTCCAGTTCTTGAAGTGCTTATTAGACCTAGAGGTTTTAATTTTTTACTCATTTTGTCAATTTCTCTTCTAAGAGCAGTTATCTGAATAACAACTGATTGTTTTGTTTTATCCAATATTACTGGATTAAATCTTTTACAGGCTTTAAGACATTTTTCTATCTTTTTCTTCTTTCCTGTAATTTTAAGCAAAGCCATTTCTTTAAATATTACTTTTTTATCTTCTCTTTTAAAATCAGCTACTTTATGAACAGGAATTAATTTTTTCAATTGTAATTTTATTTGATCAATTACTTGGGGTGTTCCTGTAGTAACTATAGTAATTCTTGAAATATTTTTCGTTGCATCAATTTCAGCTACAGCTAAAGACTCTATGTTATAACCTCTACCAGAAAACAAACCGACTACTCTTGCTAACACACCAGCTTCATTGTCAACCCATACAACAAAAATATGAGTATCCATTTTGCCAACTTTTCCAGGAATACTATAAGCTGATTTAGATTTTGGCATTAAACTAATGTTTTACCTTTCCCAGTAATTTTTTTTTCTTTTTTATCGTTTGGACCAAGCAACATTTCATTATGAGGTTTTCCTGAAGGAATCATAGGAAAACAATTTTCAACTTTATCAACTCTGCAATCAAATATAACTGGTTTTTCAGTGTTAAGCATTTCAATAATTTTATCATCTAATTCTTCAGGTTTTGTTGCTCTTATACCAACACAACCATAAGCTTCAGCTAACTTAACAAAATCAGGCAATGCAGCAGTATAGCTTTCTGAATAGTTTTTATCATGTAAAAGTTCCTGCCATTGACGAACCATTCCCATATACTCATTGTTTAAAATAAAAATTTTAATAGGTAAACTATATTGAACTGCAGTTGACATTTCTTGCATTGTCATCAAAACAGAAGCTTCTCCTGCAATATCAATAACTAATTTTTTTGGATGAGCAACTTGTACTCCAACCGCTGCTGGCAACCCATAACCCATAGTGCCTAAACCTCCTGATGTCATCCATCTATTTGGTTTATTAAATTTATAATGTTGTGCAGCCCACATTTGATGTTGACCCACCTCTGTTGTTATATAAGTGTCTTTATCTTTTGTTAACTCATACAATCTTTGAACAGCATACTGTGGTTTAATAGTCTCAGTACTATTTTTGTAATTTAAAGAATTAACTGACCGCCATTTTTCAATTTTTTCCCACCAATTTGAAATATTTTGTTTATTGGATTTAGCAAAGTTAGGTTTTACTTTTTTTATTGTTTTTAAAGTCAAATTAATTACTTCAGCTACATCTCCTACGATTGGTAAATCTACTTTTACATTTTTATTTATGGAAGATGGATCAATATCAATATGAACTTTTTTTGATTTAGGAGAAAATTCATCTAGCTTACCCGTTATTCTATCATCAAATCTTGCGCCAATATTAATCATCAAATCACAGTCATGCATTGCATTATTAGCCTCATAAGTTCCATGCATACCTAACATCCCTATAAATTGATTATTATCAGCTGGAAAAGCACCTAGTCCTTGAAGAGTAGATGTTATTGGAAATCCAGTAGCAGAAACTAATTCTCTCAGTAGTTCACTTGCTCTAGGTCCCGAATTAATCACACCTCCGCCAGTATAAAAAATTGGCTTAGAAGCTTTGTTCATTAATTTTATTAATTCATCAATCTCAGATTTCTTAAAATGATTCTGGGTTTTGCCATTTAATTTTTTTTGTTTTTTATATTTCGTATACGTTGTTTTTTGAAATTGAATATCTTTTGGAATATCAATTAAAACTGGTCCTGGCCTACCAGTTGTTGCAACTTCAAATGCTCTATGCATAATTTCTGATAATTTTTTTACATCCTTGACCAACCAATTATGTTTGGTACATGGTCGAGTAATACCTGTCGTGTCACATTCTTGAAAAGCATCGGTACCAATCAAATGAGTTGGCACTTGTCCAGAAATACAAACAATTGGAATTGAGTCCATGTAAGCATCTGTTAGAGCTGTTACTATGTTCGTTGCTCCAGGTCCCGATGTAACCAAAGCTACTCCTGGTTTACCTGAAGATCTTGCGTAACCTTCTGCAGCATGACCAGCACCCTGTTCGTGTCTAACAAGAAAATGTTTTATTGATTTAAAGTTTTTAAGTTCATCATAAATTGGTAGCACTGCTCCACCAGGATAACCAAAAATCACATCAACACCTTGATCCTCTAAACACTTAAATACGATTTCAGCACCTGAATATAATTTTGACATTCATGCAATCTAGCTGAAGTTGTGCTAATTGGTCAAGACTAAGTACGTATTATCTAAATTTTTTTTAAAAATTTATTTAAACTGTTTGGCTTTATCTTCTTCCAATCCAACATATTTCCTCTACCCCAAGTAGTCTGTCTTTTGGCATATTGCCTTGTCTTTATTGATATTTTTTCAATTACTTCATTAATTTGAATTTTTTTATCGATATATTCTTTAATCTCAATAACTCCGATGGCTTTGTTTGCGCTTTTATTTTTAGAAACTTTAAGCTTAATAAATTTTTTTACTTCCAAAATTGCACCTTTTTTAATCATTTCCACAGCTCTATTTGTAATTCTTTTAATTAACTCATCTCTTGGAAAATCAATGTAAATTTTATAAAAGTCTTTTTGTTCATAATTCGATCTAGTATTTTTGAACCAATCATATAAAGATTTTTTTGTAAATTTTTTTACTTCGTAAGCTCTTATGACTCTTTGAGTATCTGAAATATTAACATGATTTTTTGCTAAAGGATCAATTTTAACTAATTTTAAATAAAATTTTTCAGGTCCAATTTTTTTATGTAAAAATCTTATTTTTTCTCTAAATCTAACGGTAATATTTGGGATATTAACCAATCCTTCGGTTAAACCTTTAAAGTATAAACCTGTGCCTCCAACTAGAATTGGAACTTTTTTTCTTTTTTTAATTTCAAAAATTTTTTGATTAACCAATTTTAACCAATCACCTGTTGAAAAATTTTTTTTAACACTTTGAAATCCATATAAATGATGTTTTATTTTTTGAAAATTTTTTTGAAAAGGTCTAGCTGATAGAACTTTTAATTCTTTATAAACTTGCATACTATCTGCATTAACTATTTCGCCATTAATTTTTTTAGCAAGTTTTATTGCAAAGTTAGATTTGCCGGATGCTGTAGGTC
>CACFSG010000008.1 GCA_902568875.1 uncultured Pelagibacteraceae bacterium | reverse complement strand
AATTAAAAGACTGGGCAGAAGAAATTTTTAAAAAAAATTCTTTTAACATGGTTGATGTTTCTTCTAAAAAAGAAACTTTTAGAAGAGCTTTAGCATCTGGAAAAATTTATGTAGGCAAGGAAGTTTTTGATTTAATTAAAAATAAAAAAATGCCTAAAGGTGATCCTGTTACTTTAGCTGAAGTATCAGCTGTTTTAGGTGTCAAAAAAACTAGCGAACTAATTCCTTTATGTCACCCACTTCCAATTGATCATACTGCAACTAAAATTACTATGAATGAAGTAGATAATTCATTAGAAGTTTTTTGTGTAGTATCTGCTGTTGCTAAAACAGGTGTTGAGATGGAAGCTATAATGGGTGTGAATGCAGCATTAATAACTATTTATGACTTAAGCAAAATAGTAAACCCACATCTCAAAATTGATAATATTAAATTACTAATTAAAGAAGGTGGAAAAAGTGGATTGTGGACTAATCCAGATGGATTACCTAAATTTTTAAAAAATATTTTTTAATTTTTTAATGTCTGTTTACCTAAGTTCCCAAAAAATAATTAAAGATTGGATTGATTACAACGACCATATGAATGTTTCCTATTATCTTTTAATTTTTGATAAATATGGTGCTGATACTTTAAACAATATTTTTAAAATGGGAGAACATTCAGCAAAGACTACCAAGAAAAGTACAATGATGGTTGAGTCTCATATTACATATAATCAGGAACTTATTCTAAATGATGAAGTTGATATAAATTTAGTTTATTTTAATCATGATAAAAAACGTCTTCAATATAAAATGGAAATGATACATAAAGAAAAAAAGTATCTTGCGTCAACAATTGAAGTCCTAGCTTTATATGTGGATTTAAATGAGAGAAAAGTTGCAGAATTTGAAGAAGAAAAAGTTCAAATAATGGATGACTTTATTAATAAAAATAAATCCCAATTTAGTGATAAAGATTTGAAATTTTCTTCAAAATTAAAAACATGAAAATTAAATTAGAATTATTTGGTGCTAGTAGAGATTTCAGTGAAAAAGATCATCTAGAACTTGAAATTCAAGATAAAGCTTCTGTAAACGATTTAAGAAACGAGATCATTAAATATTTAGACAAAAATTTTAAAGGTAATAAAAGTTTTATCAATATTGCAAAATCATCAGCTTTTTGTTCTGAAAATAATGAAATAATTAGTGACAATTATAAAATCACAAAGGATCAAAAAATTGGTATTATACCACCTATCGGAGGAGGTTAATGCTTCATACAAAAATAGTAGACTCAAAAAAAGAGAAGATACTTACTTCAAACGCTGAAAAATTTATCAAAGACTCTAAGTTTGGAGCGTCAATTTATTTTTTAGGCACTGTTAGAAATACCAATGATAATAAAACAGTGACAGGAATTACATATGACAGTCATGATGAAATGGTTATCAAAAGTTTTGAAGAAATTTACAATGAAGCAAATCAAAAACTTAATATTCCAGATAAAGTAGTTTTTATTGAACATGCTAAAGGATTTCTTAAATTAGGAGATATAAGTATTATTATAGCTGTTGCTTGCAAACATCGAGACCAAGCTTATGTCTTATCTAGATTTATAATTGAAGAGATTAAGAAAAGATCTCCAATTTGGAAAAAAGAACATTATGAAAATGAGGATAGCGCTTGGTTAAAAGGAAATCCTATTGCAAAGGAAAAAATTTAAATAAGTCAATTTTTAAAATCTGAAGCCTTATCAAAATCTTTAAAAGATTTAGCTGCACTTATTCTAATAAATTTTGTTCTGTACTTAAGTCTTTTAACCATAAATTTTGCACCAAATTCACCTTTGATATTTTTAAATTTTTTGATTAGAGAAATATCAAAACCTATTGGATTGCCTATTTTATTTTTAAACTTAAGTGCACAAACTAAAAACTTTTTTATTTTAATTAAACTATAAATTTTATTAATGTCTGATGTTTTTATAAATGGCATATCTGACTGAACAATAATAAAACCCTTGTCTTTTTTTAATACTTTTTTTAGTCCAACTTTAATCGATGAGGCCATGCCCTTTTTATAATCTTTGTTTAAAATAAAAATATTTTTTCGATTTTTTTTAATAATTTTTTTTAATTTTTCATGTTGATAACCAAGAACAATTATAACTTTATCAACTTTACTTTTATGCAATGTATTTAATGAATGATTAATTAATGGTTTTTTTTTATATATTTTTATTAATTTATTTTCAGATTTAAGTCTTTTAGATTGACCAGCAGCAAGGAGAATTGCTTTAATCATTTTTTATAAGTTTCAGAAACTAGTTGAGCAATAATAGATAAGGCTATTTCGGGTGCAGATCTTCCACCTAATTTTATTCCAATTGGTCCATGTATTGATTGAATTTGAGTATCACTAAAACCTGCAACTTTTAATCTTTCACATCTATTTGCATGAGTTTTCTTGCTACCTAACGCTCCTATGTAATAAAATTTTTTCTTTAATGCATGTTGTAATGCTGGATCATCTATTTTAGGATCATGAGTTAATGCAATTAGTGCAGAATTTTCATTTGTTTCTATTTCTTTGAAAGCTTCACCTGGCCACTTATTGATTATTTTCATATCCGGAAATCTTTGTTCTGATGCAAAATATCCTCTTGGATCTATTATAGAAATTTCAAAATTTAAACTCTTTGCGAAGTCTACTAAATATTGAGCTATATGAACTGCGCCTATAATGATAACTTTTATAGGTCTAATATATGTTTCAACAAATATTTCTGTTTTTTCGATTACTCCATTTTTTTTTAATTTAAAAAAATTATTAATTTGATCTTTGTGTAATTCAAATTCCTTACTTAAGGATTTTCCAGGTTCATATATTTCGCTTAAACCGTTTCCAAGATTAGTCACAATTGCAAATTCTGTCTTTGAAGCTTTTTTTTTAATTATTTCCTTAAGTTGAGAATGTTTCATTTAAATTATCTGTTCTAAGTAGACTGCAATTTCTCCTCCACAAGCAAGTCCTACTTCCCAGGCACTTTCATTAGAAACTTTAAACTCTATTTTTTTATAAGGTTTATTATCTTTAATTAAACCAATACATTCTCTTACAACAGCTGACTCAACACAGCCTCCAGAAATAGACCCTGAAAAATCACCTTTTTCATTTACAATCATTCTACTACCAACCTGTCTTGGAGAGGATCCCCAAGTTTGAATTACTGTTGCTAAAACTACTTTTTGATTAGCTTTTACCCAGTCATGGGCTTCTTCTAGAATTTTTTCATCAAACGAGTTTTTCATTTGATGAAATATAAATGTTTGCTAACAAGCCTCAACAGCTTTTTTTGCAAACACTTTTACCATGTTTGCTCTATATTCTGCTGATGCATGTATATCAGAGTTCATTCCTGATGAAGAAATTCTAACAGAATCTATAGCCGAAGATGAAAAATTATTTGTTAATGCTTTTGACAAATCTTTATCATTATAAACACAAGATTTTGCTCCGGTAACCGCAACATTAACTCCTTTCTTATGTTTAGCCACATAAACTCCAACAACAGCATATCTTGATGCAGGATTTGGATATTTTTGATAATTAGACTTTTCTGGTATCGAAAATTCTATTGCTTCTATAATTTCTCCGCTCTTTAAAGAAGTTTCAAACATTCCTTTAAAAAATTTTTCAGCATCAATCTTTCTACTATTTGTATGAATTACTGCATTTAAAGCTATACATGCAGATGGATAATCTGCAGAAGGATCATTGTTAGCAATAGATCCTCCTATTGTTCCTCTATTTCTTACTTGAGGATCTCCAATTCCCTCTGCTAAAGCAACAAGAGAAGGGATTACTTTTTTAACATCTTTTGACTTAGCAACTTCTACATGTTTAGTTGTAGAACCAATTCTTACAGTTTTGCCTGTAACTTTAATTCCTGACAAACTTTTTATTTTTTTTATATCAATAATATCTTTATAACTTGCTAATCCTAACTTTATTGATGGAATAGTTGTCATTCCACCCGCTAGGAAAGCTGAGCTAGATGATGATAGTTTTGAAGCTTCTTTTACATCTTTTGCTGAATGATAATTAAATGTTTTCATAATTTCTCCTTATGCTGCTTCCGAATTTTTTTTCTTATTTTGATTACAAGCTTTCCAAACTTTTTCTGCAGTTGCCGGCATTGAAATTTCTGTTCCTATTGCATTCATAACTGCATTCATTACAGCTGGAGGGGACGCTATTGCTCCAGCCTCTCCACATCCTTTAGTTCCAAGAGGGTTAGATGTTGCAGGTGTACATGTAAATCCTAAATCAAATTCTGGAAAATTATCAGCTCTTGGCATTGTATAATCCATATATGAAGCTGTTACCAACTGTCCTGTATTATCATAATGACAATTTTCATATAAAGCTTGTCCTATTCCCTGAACTATTCCTCCATGAACCTGTCCTTCAACTACTAAAGGATTAATAATTGTTCCAAAATCATCTATTGCAGTATATTTAGCTACTTTTGTTTCTCCTGTTTCAGGATCAACTTCTACTTCACAAATGTGTGAACCTGCCGGAAAAGAAAAGTTAGCAGGATCAAAAAATGACGTTTCTTTTAATCCTGGCTCTTCTCCTTCAGGCAACGGTGATTTAACCTCACCATAAGTTCCTGGTAAATAGCAAGCAAAAGCAATTTCTCCTATCGTTTTCTTTTTGTTAGATTTTGCAACAACAAATTCTCCATTGCTAAATTCTACATCATCTACATTTGCTTCTAGCATTTTGGCTGCAACTCTTTTACCTTTTGCTATTATTTTATCACAAGCCTTAACGATAGCTGTTCCACCTACTGTTAAAGATCTTGAACCATAAGTTCCATAACCAAAAGGACCTTTATCTGTGTCACCATGAGAAATTTCGATATTTTCTATTGGTACTCCTAATTGATCTGCAGCTATTTGTGCAAAAGTAGTATCATGGCCTTGTCCATGACTATGAGATCCTGTAAAAACTGTAACATTTCCAGTTGGGTTAAACCTAACTTCTGCTGACTCCCATAGGCCTATTCCACATCCTAACATCATAACAACTGGCGACGGTGCTATACCACAAGCTTCAAAGTATGAACATAAACCAATTCCTCTTAATTTACCCCTAGAAGCTGAATCTCTTTTTCTTTTCTCAAATCCTTTATAATCAGCTACTTCCATAGCCTTTTTTAAACCTGAAACATAATCTCCAGAGTCAACTGAATGTACTAATGTTTGTTGAAATGGAAATTGAGTTGGAAAGTTTTTCATACGAATTTCAGCAGGATCCATACCTAATTCCCTTGCTGCTTTTTCTACTAATGTTTCAATAGTATAAGTTGCTTCAGGTCTACCAGCTCCCCTATAAGCATCAACAGGTGCAGTATTTGTAAAAACAGCTTTTACATTAGTATATGCTGCAGGCATTTTATATACTCCTGTTGCACAAGGTCCAAATAAATAAGTTGGTGTAACAGTTGCAAATACAGAAGCGTAAGCGCCTATATTTGCTATAGTTTCATTTTTGAATCCTAAAAATGTTCCATCATTTTTAACCGCAAGTTCAGCATGAGTAACATGATCTCTTCCATGACAATCTGATAAAAAGGATTCAGTTCTATCTGCAACCCATTTTACAGGTCTTTCAATTTTTTTTGCTGCCCAACTACAAACAACTTCTTCAGCATAAGGATAAATTTTTGATCCAAATCCACCTCCAACATCTGGAGCTATTACTCTAAGTTTATTTTCAGGAGCAACTCCATTAAATGCTGAGATAATTATTCTGGCTAAGTGTGGATTTTGACTTGTTGTGTATAAAGTAATTTCTTCAGTTGATGGATTATAATCTGCATTAGCTGCTCTAGGTTCCATTGCATTTGGAATAAGTCTATTATTAATTAGATCAATTTTAATTATTTTATCAGCTTTTTCGAAAGCTTCTTTTACTTTCGCTCTATCACCTAATAACCAATCAAAACATAAATTTTTTGGAATATCTTTGTAGATTTGATCTGAGTTCATTGCTTTATTTGTATCTACTACAGCTTTTAATATTTTATAATCAACTTTAACAAGCTCTGCTGCATTTCTTGCTTCATCAAGTGACTCTGCTATTACTACCGCAACATGATCTCCTACATAGTTAACTGTTTCGTTTGCAAGTGGTGGATGTGCTGGAACTTTCATATCTGAACCATCTTCGCTTTTAATTCTCCATCCAGCTATTAATCCTCCAATTTTATCATTAGCGATATCTGCTCCTGTAAGTATAGATACTACACCTGAAGCTTTCATTGCTTTAGCTATATCAACCTTTTTAATTTGGGCTCTTGCATGAGGTGAACGTACAAAATATGCAAATGTTTGATTAATAAAATTTACATCTGCTGTATATTTTCCTCTTCCTGTTAAAAGTTTTTTGTCTTCTTTTCTTTCTACTCTAGATCCAACTAAACTTGCCATATTTTCTTCTCCTACATTTTAGAAGCTGCTTCTTTAACTGCAGCTACTATATTTTGATATCCGGTACATCTGCAAATGTTACCTTCTAACCATTCTCTAATTTCTGTATCACTTGGATTTTTATTATTTTGTAATAAATCTACAGCACTCATAACCATTCCTGGAGTACAAAAACCACATTGTAATCCATGAAGTTTTTTAAATGCCTCTTGCATAGGATGCATTTTTCCATTTTTTGCCAACCCTTCAATTGTTGTAATTTTTGAGCCATTTACATCAGCTGCAAATGCTGTACAACTTTTTATTGATTTACCATCTGCAAAAACAACACAAGCACCACATTGACTTGTATCACATCCAACATGAGTTCCTGTTAAATTTAAAATGTCTCTTAAAAAAACTGATAATAACGTATGATCAGGTATATCTTTGATAACCTTCTTACCATTAATTTCCACATTAACCTTTTTCATTTCCGCCTCCTAAAAAAAGTTACTAATTTATTGAAAACATTTAATCATACTAAAAAATAATCTTCAATTAATTATGAAATTTAGATTCTAGTTTAACGCGATTTAATATATTAAATATATTGCTATTCCTAATAAAATTGCTGCAATGATAAAAATGATAATTTTTTTATTTTTGATTTTAGAAATTTTATCATTCACACTAATCTTTTTATTTTCACTTTCCAGTTTGGTATTTATTGGTTGTAAAGTTTTTTCTGAGGAAATTAAATCTGAAAAATTACCAAAAAAAATATCTGCCATTTTTTTTGCTGTCATATCAATTAATCGTGAACCAACTTGAGCAATTTTTCCGCCTACATTTGCTTCAACTTCATAAATCAATTTAGTTCCGTTTCCAGATTCTTCTAATTTAACCTTAGCTTTTCCCGAAGCAAAACCCACGGGTGAGTTTCCAGAACCTTCTATAATATAACTATGTGGAGCATTAATTTCTTTTAACTCTATATTTCCAGTAAAACTTGCATTAAAAGGGCCTATTTTATTTGTTGCAGTGGCTGTGAATTCAGTTTCAGAATCTTTTTTAAATTCTTCACATCCAGGAATCGACTTTTTTAATATTTCTGCGTCATTCAAAGCTTCCCATACTTTTTGTTTCTCTAGATTAATTTGATAAGATCCGTTAAGCTTCATAAATTATTTATATACTAATCAATTATGGATGATAATACAAAAAAAGAATTACAATCTGCTGTCTTTGAAAGATTGATAGAACATTTAAGAAAAAGAAAAGATGTTCGAAATATAGATCTGATGAATCTTGCTGGGTTCTGTAGAAACTGCTTGTCTAAATGGTATAGGGAAGAAGCTGAAAAAAAAGAAATAAATATTTCAGATCCTGATGCTAGAGAACATGTTTATGGAATGCCTTATCAAGAGTGGAAAGAAAAATATCAAAAATAATTATTTTTCTTTTAATCTTGGAAAGAGTTCAACAAAATTACATGGTTTATGATTAACATCTAATTGATGTTTTAAAATTCCTTCCCAAGCATCTGTGACTCCACCTGACGAACCCGGTAAAGCAAAAACATATTTACCATTTGATAATACTGCACAAGCTCTTGATTGAATGGATGAAGTTCCAACAGTTTTTAAACTAATATTTCGAAACACTTCACCAAATCCTGGAATATGTTTATCTGCAATTTCTTCTAAAGCTTCTGGAGTTATATCTCTACCTGTAAGACCTGTTCCACCAGTAGTTATTATAACATCAATTTTTTCATTCTTAAGCCACCCTTTTAATATTAAAACTATTTCATCCTTATTATCTTTACATATTTTTCTATCTAACAAATTATGATTAGCTTCTTTAATTTTATCTACTAAGATTGCACCAGATTTATCATTATCAAATGTTCTGGTATCTGTTACAGTTAGAAGTGCAATATTTACTTTCATAATTGGTTTTTAAAATGATTATATTATCAATATTATTTTTTATAACAGCTATTTTATATTCAAGCGTTGGTTTTGGTGGTGGTTCTACTTATTTGGCTTTATTACTCATTTGGGATATTCCTTACTATATTTTTCCAGTCATAGCTTTGTTTTGTAATATAATTGTTGTTACAGGTAATTCTATTAACTACGTAAGAGCAGGAAATCATAATTTTAAATTATTAATACCATTTTTAATTGGGTCAATTCCATTAGCATTTATAGGCGGTACTTTAATAATTAAAAAAGAAATATTTGAAATTTTATTATTTTTAGTATTGTCAATTGCAGGCCTATTATTGCTGATAAACAATAAATCTTACGAAGATAAAAACATAATAATCAAAAAACTTCATTTGTTTGTATCAATTTTAATAGGTTCTATTCTTGGGTTAATTTCTGGAATAATAGGTATTGGTGGTGGAATTTTTTTAAGTCCTATACTTTTTTTATTAAAAGCTGATAAACCTAAAAATATTGTTACCACGGCATCATTATTTATACTTATTAATTCAATTTCTGGAGTCTTTGGACAATTAACAAAAGAAAATATATTAAATGAAATTATAATATATTGGCCTTTATTTTTAACAGTATTGATTGGTGGTCTTTTTGGAAATTATTTAAATCTAAAAATTTTTTCTAGTAGAATACTTGCTTTAATTACATCATTATTAGTTATTTTTGTTGCCATTAGGATGGCTTTAAAAATATTTATTTAATTTTTTTATCGGCTTTTCTAACAAAATAAATACCGACAGAAACTGCTGCTAATGAAATTAATACTTTGATTGTAATTAATTCTTTTAAAAATATATAGCTCAAAATAGTTCCAAATATAGGAATTAAATAAGAAACTTGAGACTGAAAAATTAGACCATTATTAACCAAAATCTTAAATCTTAATAACCAAGCAATTCCTGTAGAAACTAATCCCAAATAAATTACTGATATTGTTGAGTCTAACCTTGGAACAACATTCCATGGTTGTTCAATAAAACTAACCAAAGGAATTAAAATAATAACTGCCCAAATCAATATTGAACTTGTTACATTTTCATTTTTTTTCTTACTAATTTTTAAAGTTAAAACCCCTCCTATTACATAACAAGTAGAACCAAGGAGTATTAATAATGCAGAAAAAAAATTATTTTCATCAATTAATAAATTATCTGAAAATAAATAAATTATTCCTGAAAAGCCAATTAAAATTCCAAAAGTTTTAATAAAATTAAACTTTTCATTTTTTGTATAAAAATGACCTAAAACAGTTGAGCTTAACGGTGTTGTAGACATTAAAATTGCTGCTAAATTGCTTTGAACAGATTGCACTCCATAAGCAATTAAAAAAAAGGGTGCAACCAAATTTATAAAACCTATCATCGCAAACCAATGCCAGTCTTTAGAAAAAGCCTCAATTTTAATACCTTTGTAATAACAAAGTAATAAAACAGGTATTGCTCCAAAAAAAACTCTTAGAAAAGCAATTGTTACTGGTCCAAAAGAATAAGTTGCAATTTTTATATTAAAAAAAGCTGAAGACCAAATTAGAGCAAGAAAAACTAATAATGAATAATCTATTAAATTTGGTTGTCTCATTCTGTTATTTCTTTAATAGAGCCTTTTGTAATTTTTTGTAAATCTATAAAATTAATTTTAAATACACAATTAGGATGACCAGCAGCTGCAAAAAGAGATGTGAATCTTTCTAAAGAATTATCTATAAAAATATTAATCTTATTTAAATGACCAACTGGTGAAACACCACCTATAGTATAACCTGTAACATTTTTAACTTCATCAGCTGAAGCCATTGATGCATCTTTAATGTTTAGAGTTTTTTTAATCTTATTTAAAGAAGCCTTTCTATCTCCAGCAACAAGACATAAAGTGAAAGTATTCTCTGTTCTAAAAAGTAAGCTTTTTACGATTGCCCCAACCTCGCATCTTAAAGACGAAGCTGCCTCTAAAGCAGTCCTTGCTGAAGTATCTAAAATAATAACACTTTGTTTTTGATCAAATTCCTTTAACAATCTCTCAACTCTTTTTACTGGTTCTTTATCTAATAAAGTCATTATTCAACTTTTAATTGTTAGTTATTTTAAACATTTAAATATACACTTATGTAAAAAATGCATAGGTGTTATTAAGTAAAAGAGGATTATTTATCAGTCTTTTTTTGGTAATACAACGTACAGAATTATAAAGGAGAAAACAATGAGTGCTAAGGCTGTTTTAAAATTTATTAAAGATAAAGAGGCCGAATATGTTGATTTAAGATTTACTGATCCAAGAGGAAAACTTCAACATTTGACAATGGATGCCACTGCAGTTGATGATGGTATGTTAAATGATGGTGTATTTTTTGATGGGTCTTCAATCGCTGGTTGGAAAGCAATTAATGAGTCTGATATGATTTTAAAACCAGATTTATCAAGATTTTTTTTAGATCCTTTTACTTCACATAATACAGTAATTTTATTCTGTGATATTTTAGATGCAGTAAAGAAAACTCCTTATGAAAGAGATCCAAGAGGTGTTGCAAAAAAAGCTGAGAAATATTTAAAAGCTTCAGGAATTGGTGATAAAGCTTTTTTTGGTCCAGAACCTGAATTTTTTGTTTTTGATGATGTAAGAATTAAAAATGATATGAATGAATGTGGATTTAAAATTGATAGTAAAGAAGGTCCATATAACTCAGGTAGAGAATATGAAAATGGTAACACAGGTCATAGACCTCCAATTAAAGGAGGATATTTTCCTGTTCCTCCAGTTGATAGTGAACAAGATATGAGAAGTGAATATCTAAAAAATTTAAAAGAAGTTGGTATTAAAGTTGAAAAGCATCATCATGAAGTTGCGCCAAGTCAACATGAATTAGGTATGTACTTTGGCACATTAGTTAACCAAGCAGACAATGTTCAATTATATAAATACGTGGTTCAAATGGTTACTCACTCTTTCGGTAAAACTGCTACTTTTATGCCAAAACCAGTTGCTGGAGATAATGGATCAGGAATGCATATTCACCAATCTATTTGGAAAGAAAACACACCGGTATTTTCTGGAGATGCTTACGCTGGTTTGTCAAAAACTGCATTATTTTACATTGGAGGAATTCTAAAGCATGCGAAAGCAATTAATGCTTTTGCTAACTCGACTACAAACAGTTACAAAAGATTAATTCCAGGATTTGAAGCTCCAGTTCTTCTTGCTTATTCAGCAAGAAATAGGTCTGCATCTTGTCGTATACCAATTACTTTAAGTAAAAAAGGTGCAAGATGTGAAATTAGATTTCCTGATGCTTCTGGAAATCCTTATTTAACCTTTGCTGCTATGTTAATGGCTGGATTAGATGGAATTAAAAATAAAATTAATCCAGGAAAATCTTTTGATAAAGATTTATATGAATTATCGCCTAACGAAGTTAAATCTATTCCTACTGTATGCGGATCATTAAGAGAGGCAATGGAAAGTTTGGATAAAGACAGAGAATTTTTAACTCAAGGTGGTGTATTTACTGACGATCAAATAGATGCATATATTGCACTTAAATTTGAAGAAATTCACAAATTTGAACATGCACCACATCCTGTAGAATTTGAGATGTATTATAGCAGTTAATTGCTTTATTGCTTAGTTGTAGCAACAGTATCTTTATTAACACCTTTTTTAACAACGTAATCTTGAGTGCCGTTTGCACCTGTTTCTACTTCCTTACGTAAATCTTTAAAAAAAATTTTTTCTTTTAAAGAATCTTTAAGGTTTTTTACAAGATTTTTAAATTCAAATTTGTTCATATGAATCTTATATACGAGATATGCATTTAACGCAATACTGCTATGCAACTTATAGGATACTCTGTTTTAATCAGTTTTAAATGACTCTCCGCAGCCGCATCGCTCAGTTTCATTCGGATTATTAAATACAAAAGAAGAGGAAAGCTCCCCTTTTTTATAATCCATTTCTGTACCTAATAAATACATTACTGCTGCTGAATCTATATAAACTTTTACACCTTTATCCTTAATAATTTCATCATTTGGATTAACTTCTTTTAAGTACTCCATAACATAAGACATGCCTGCACAACCACCAGATTTAATTGAAACTCTAACACCTAGAGAATCTTTTTTAGCACTAGACATTATTTCTTTTATTCTATTTGCTGCATTATCACTTAATTTAATAATGGGATTCATTATAAATTTAACTCCAATTTTGCTGCATCTGACATCATATCTTTTGTCCAAGGAGGATCCCAAACTAATTCTAAATCAACATCATCTATTTCCTCTACTTGCATCGCACTTTCTTTAACTTCTTTTGGTAAGCTTTCTGCAACAGGACAATTTGGTGTAGTTAATGTCATTTTAATTTCAGCTTTTTTTCCAATTACTTTAATATCATAAATTAAACCAAGTTCATAAATATTTACTGGTAATTCTGGATCGTAAATCTTTCTTATTTCATCAATTATTTTTTCTTTAACCTTCATAAAATGTTAACTTTCTGTACTAACCTCTTTTCCATCATTTTCCATTGCTGAAATTAAAGTATGCCATGATAAGGTAGCACATTTAACTCTCATTGGATATTGTTTAACTCCTGATAAACACATCAGTTTTGTTTTATCATCTTCTTTTAATATGTTAGATTTAAGCTCAGGGTTTTCTTTTATCATTCCCAAAAAATCTTCTATAATTTCTTTAGCTTCGTTATCACTTTTACCTTTTATTAAATCTGTCATAATTGAAGCAGATGCCATTGAAATGGCACAACCACTTCCTTCAAATGATATATCTTCTACTTTTTTTTGTTCATTTAATTTTAAATACACATGTACAATATCTCCACATAAAGGATTGTTTCCTTTAGCATCTTTGTTAAAATTTTCAGTCTTCCTTAAATTTCTTGGATTTTTACCATGTTCTAAAATTATTTCTTGATATAGTTCTTTTAAATTCATCTTAAATCAAAAATTTTTTTACATTTATTTATTGACTCATTTAATTGGTCAAAATCACTTTTAATATTATAGACACCAATTGAAGCTCTTGCACTTGCTGAAATTTTAAGTTTGTCATGTAATATTTGACAACAATGATGTCCTGCTCTAATTGCAATACCATCTTCATCTAAAATAGTTGCTATATCATGTGGATGCACACCTTGAATAGTAAATGATAAAACTCCACCTTTATTTTTTGGATTACCAATTAATTTGACAGAGTTATTTTTTCTTAAAATTTCTTGTCCATACTGAATTAATTCTTTTTCATGTTTTATTATATTTTCAATTCCAATACTTTCTAAAAATTTAATTGATTGATCAAATGCTATTACCTGTGCTGTAGCCATTGTTCCTGCTTCATATTTATTTGGTAAATCTCCATAAGTAATTCTATCTTTTTTAACCTCTTTGATCATTCCACCTCCACCCTGATATGGAGGTAACTCTTCTAACCATTTCTTTTTTCCATACAAAATTCCAAGTCCTGTTGGTCCATACATTTTATGACAAGAAATTGCATAAAAATCACAATCTAGATCTTGCATATCTAGTTTTAAATGTGGCCCTCCTTGACAGCCATCAACTACGACAATAATTCCTTTGGAATGAGCAAGTTCTGTTATTTCTTTAATTGGCAATATTGCACCAGTAACATTAGATAAATGATTAATAGCTATAACTTTTGTCTTTAGAGTTATTTTTTTTTCAATATTTTCAATAGGCACTTCACCATCCTCATTAATTTCAGCAAAATTAATCTTGATGTTTTTAGATTTTCTTAAATAGTGCCAGGGTACATAATTAGAATGATGTTCCAATTCTGTTAATAAAATTTCATCACCCTCTTCTAAATATTTTTGACCTAAAGTATTTGCAACTAGATTAAGTGCCTCTGTTGCACCTTTTGTAAATACAATCTCATTTTTATCTTTTGCATTAATATATTTTTGGACTGAAGATCTTGTATTTTCATATAAATTTGTAGCTGCAACAGCTAAATAATGAACGCTTCTCCCTACATTGGAAAATTGTTTTGTATAAAACTCACTAATTTTATCAATAACAACTTTAGGTTTTTGAGATGAATTAGCACTATCTAAATATACCAAATCATTGTTTTGAATTTTATTATCAAAAATCGGAAATTCTTTTTTAATAGTATCTATATTCATTATTTTAATTCAATTATATTCTTAATTAAGTTTTTTATTTCCGAGTCAGTAATTTTTTCAATTACCTCGAGTATAAATCCATTAATTAGCAATTCTTTAGATTGTTGATAGTTAAGCCCTCTAGACATCAAATAAAATATTGAGTTTTCATTTAAGCTTCCAGATGCAGATCCATGAGAACATTTTACATCATCTGCATAAATTTCTAATTCAGGTTTGGCATTAAATTCTGATGTCTTATCCAACAATATTGCTTTACTTAATTGATAACCATCAGTTTTTTGAGCTTCTGAGTTAACAAATATTTTTCCTTGATATACAGCTTTAGACTCTTTTCCAAGAACACTTTTAATTAACTGATAACTTTTTGTATTTTCAACAAGATGATTAATTATTGTTCTAATTTCATGTTGTTGTCTATTCATTAATGAAAAAATACCATTCACAAATGCTGATGAATATTTGCCATTTAAATTACAAATAACTTCATTTTTTAAAAAATTAGATCCACAAGACAAAATAAATGTTTCGGAAATACTGTTTTCATCTTGATCAATATTATTGAAAGAATATTTAATATTTTCATTTTGTAAATTATCTATTTTATAATTTTTTAAAATTGCATCTTTTTTTAAGTCAAAATTATTAAAAACATTAATAAAATTTTTTTTTGAAGTATGACTAAAAAAATCAATTAATCTTAAAGAGCTATTTTGCTCTAATTGAAAATCTAGTCTCAAATTAATATTTTTTGATTTAATCTTATTATTTGTTGAATGATAAACAATTAAAGGTTTTTTGAGATAATAATCTTTTTTAATTAATATTATGTAACTTTTATTTGTAAATGCACTATTTAAATCAGTTAATGAATTATTATTTTCTAGATTATTTTTAAAATTAGAGCTTTCATTTATTTCAACCTTATTCTTATCTTCATAACTAAAGTCAATTTTTTCCAATCTACCATTTATAAAAACAATCTTATTATGTTCTAATCCATCAACAAAAATTGATGTATCAATTTTATTTGATGATGAATAATCGTTATAGAAACTTAATTCTCCGATATTTTTTTGTATAATTTGATTTATGTCTGAAAATTTCCAATTTTCCAATTTTCTACTTGGAAAACCATTTTTAATAAATTTTTTCAAAAATTGTTTTTTTAACTTGGCATCTGCCTTTGATAACTCTGAAGTTTTTATTGTTTTTTCAAAATCTATTTTAATTTGCTCAGTCATTTAATTAAAATTTTTGTATCCTTTTTTTTCTAACTCTAATGCTAACTCTGGACCACCAGATTTAATTATTTTTCCATTCATTAGAACATGTACATAATCTGGTTCAATATAATTCAATAGTCTTTGATAATGAGTTATAATTAAAAATGAATTTTCTTTATTTCTTAATGTGTTTACTCCATCAGCAACTATCTTCAATGCATCTATATCTAACCCTGAGTCCGTTTCATCTAAAATTGATAATTTAGGAGCTAATATAGACATTTGTAAAATTTCATTTTTCTTTTTTTCACCTCCAGAAAAACCAACATTTAATTGTCTACTTAATTTTTCTTCATCAAATTTTAATTTCTTAGCTTTTTCTTTTACAAGTTTAAGAAATTCAATAGCATCAAGTTCTTTTTCTCCTCTAGCTTTTCTGACAGCATTTAATGAAGTTTTTAGAAAAATATTTGTGTTCACTCCAGGAATCTCTAAAGGATATTGGAATGCTAAAAATATTCCTTTATGAGCTCTTTCTTCAGTTTCAAGATCAAATAAATTTTTATTTTCGAATAAAATCTCGCCAGAAATTTCATAACCTTTTTTACCTGACAAAATATTAGATAGTGTGCTCTTACCAGATCCATTAGGACCCATAATTGCATGTACCTCGCCTGGATTAATATTTAATGAAAAACCTTTTAAAATTGATCTATTGTCAATATTTGCATTCAAATTATTTATCTTAAGCATTAACCTACACTCCCCTCTAAACTAATACCTACAAGTTTTTGTGCCTCGACTGCAAACTCCATTGGTAATTGCTGAAGAACTTCTTTGCAAAATCCATTAACAATTAGTCCAACAGCTTCCTCTGAATTTAGCCCTCTTTGTTGACAATAATGTAATTGTTCTTCGCTTATTTTAGATGTAGTTGCTTCATGAGCTATATTTGAGTCAAAGTTTTTATTTTTAATATAAGGAACAGTATGAGCTCCACATTTATTTCCCATTAATAAAGAGTCACATTGAGTATAATTACTTGAATTTTTTGCTTTAGAATTAATATCCACAAGTCCTCTATAAGTCATATCTGAATGTCCAGCACTTATGCCTTTTGAAATAATTTTGCTTTTAGTATTTTTTCCTAAATGAATCATTTTTGTTCCAGTATCTGCTTTTTGATAATTATTTGTAATTGCTATTGAGTAAAACTCTCCAATAGAGTTATCACCTTTTAAAATACAACTTGGATACTTCCAGGTTATAGCTGATCCAGTCTCTACTTGTGTCCAAGAAATTTTAGAATTCTTTCCTTTACATAATCCTCTTTTAGTAACAAAGTTATAAATTCCACCTTTACCATTTTCATCACCTGGATACCAATTTTGTACTGTTGAATACTTAATCTCTGCATCATCCAGTGCAATTAATTCTACATTAGCGGCATGTAATTGGTTTTCATCTCTCATTGGAGCTGTACATCCTTCTAAATAACTCACATAACTTCCTTTATCGGCAATAATAAGAGTTCTTTCAAACTGACCTGTTTCAGATGCATTAATTCTAAAATAAGTTGATAGTTCCATCGGGCATCTAATACCTTTGGGTATATAAACAAAAGAGCCATCAGTAAATACTGCTGAATTAAGTGTAGCAAAAAAATGATCAGTGATTGGTATCACAGTCCCAAGATATTTTTTTACTAGCTCAGGATGTTTTTGTATTGCTTCTGACATTGAACAAAAAATTATTCCTTGTTTGGTTAATTCCTCTTTAAAAGTTGTTGCAACAGAAACTGAATCAAAAACTGCATCAACAGCTATACCATTTAATCTTTCTTGTTCTTGTAAAGGAATACCTAGTTTTTTATAAGTTTCTAAAAGTTTAGGATCAAGCTCATCAAGACTTTTTGGTTTGTCTTTTATGCTTTTAGGAGCTGAATAGTAATATAAGTCTTGATAATCAATTTTTGGATATTTCGGTTTTTGCCAACTAGGTTCTTTTAATTGTTTAAATCTTTTAAAAGCTTTTAACCTAAAATCTAGCATCCATTTTGGTTCTTTTTTAATATTTGAAATAAACTTAATTACATCTTCGTTTAAACCTTTAGGAGCTCTAATATTTTCAATATCAGTAGAAAAACCATATTTATAATCTTTTAAATTTTCTATATTTTTTTCTCTAGTATCCATCTTTAAATTCTTCTTTCAGCATTATCTTTAACCAAATCTTCTAAACTTTTTTGCTCAAAAAAGTTATTTATATGGCTATCAAGTTCATCCCAAAGATTATGTGTAAGACATTTTGTTGTTTTGCCATTACAACCTTTTTTTGATTCTTTCTTACATTTAACAGTTTTTACTTTTTCATCGACCGCATCAAAAATATTTGAAAGTTTTATTTCTTTAGCTTTTTTATTTAAAACATACCCTCCCTGAGTTCCTCTTACGCTTTGAACTATTTCTCTTTTTCTTAATCTTGAAAAGATTTGTTCTAAATAATCTAATGAAATACCTTGTCTTAAAGAAATGTCCCTAAGAGAAACTGGGTTAATATTATCAAATCTCGCTAGGTCTACTAAAGCCATTACCGCATATCTGCCTTTAGATGTAAGTTTCATAAATCCTTATTTTACACGATATATATAAACCTGACTAAAATAGTCAAGTATCATGGTCAAAAAAAAACTAACATTTTATGACACAGTTATGATAAATGTAATTTTTTTTTGAGAATAATTATCATTAACAAAAATGGATAACAAAATTTTAGAAATTTTTATTCCTGGACCAGCTGGAAGGCTTGAAGCTAAATATTTCAAAAGTAAAAAAAATACTTCACCAATAGCTCTTGTCTTGCAACCTCATCCTCAATATGGAGGCACAATGAATAATAAAATTGTTGTTGATACTTTTCATACTTTTATGGAAAATAATTTCTCTGTTTGTCGAGTAAACTTTAGAGGTGTTGGTAAAAGTGATGGTGAATTTGATAATGGTCAAGGTGAATTAGCTGATGCTGCTGCAGCTTTAGATTGGTTAGAAAGAGAAAATTTTGATAATTCACAATGTTGGGTTTCTGGGTTTTCATTTGGATCTTTAATTGCTATGCAATTATTAATGAGACGACCAGAAATAAATAGATTTATCGTAATTTCTCCACAACCAAATGTTTATGATTTTTCATTTTTGTCACCCTGTCCAACATCTGGACTTATGGTTTATGGAAAAAAAGATGAGCTAGTACCTATTGAACATATAAAAGAGTTAGAAAAAAGATTAAGTGCTCAAAAAGGAATTAAAGTTGAATTCCAATCTGTAACTGAAGCAAATCATTTTTTCTCAAAAAATGAAAATATGTTAATAAAATGCTTAGACAAATATATAAAAAAAGAAACAGCTCTTTATTAAAAATTTTTAACTATAACGCCGCCAGTACAAGGTTTTCTACATCCTGTTGTATTAGGAAAAGAAATTGGTAATTTTAAATAAGATCTAATTGCAAGATAAGCAAATGCTTGGGACTCGATGAAATCACCATCGATACCATAATCATCAATGTATTTTAATGGTTCAGTTAATGCTCCCATCTTTTTTATTTTATTTTCAATACTCTTAATTAATGTTTTATTTTTTCTCCCACCACCAGATAAAATATTGCCTACTGCTCCATCCATGGCATCAACAAAATGTTCATGTAAAAGTTCAGCAGTATATTCTGTTAAAGTTGCTGTTCCATCTTTTAATGATAATCCTTTTACAAAAGATATGTTAAAATCACTAACATCATAAGATAATTTACGAACTTTTTTTTTAAAATTATATATAGCTTTATCTAAAAGTTTTTTATTTATTTTTCCAGATCTTGCTATTCGTCCACCTTTGTCATATTTTTCTTTAGATTTAGTTCTTATCCATTGATCAATTAAACAGTTACCAGGACCGATATCTAAGGAATAAAATCCTTCATGATAACTGTCTGAATCTAAAGTTAGATATTCATTGTGTTGTTTTTTTTCACGTATACGTTTATTGTTATAAATACCAGTATAATTTGTTATTCCACCTATATTCCAAATAGTAACAGGTACTGGAATTTTTTTATTTTTTACAAGTGCAGCATGAAAAACTGGTGCTAAAGGTGCTCCTCGACCACCATTTTTTAAATCATTATGTCTAAAATCATAAACAACTTTTTTCTTAGTTAGTTTTGATAAAAGTTTTCCATTGCCTAATTGTTTAGATATTTTTTTTTCCTCATTATGAAAAATGGTTTGGCCATGAAATCCTATAAAATCTACATTTTTTTTAGTTTTTTTTAGAATTTCATTGACTGCTTTAGCATGAAAAAATGTTATCTCTTTTTCAACAGATTTTATTAGTTTTTGATGTTTTTTTAGATCTTTTGAGCTTTTTATTTTATCTCTAAGAGTTGTTAAATTTTTATAGATATTTTTAGGATATTCAAAATACTTATCTAAAATTGCGTTATATTTAGACTTTCCATCAGTTTGAATAATTGATGCATCTACCCCATCCATAGAAGTTCCACTCATTAATCCCAAAGCTGTATATATCTTTCCCATTCTTATTTTTTTTTATTAAATATTGTATATTGTGGAATTATAGACCTATGAATAAATTTTTAAAAGAATTTAAAGATAGAGGGTATTTTTACCAGTGCACAAGCGAAGAAGAGCTATCTAAATTATTAGATAAAAAAAAAATCAAAGGTTATATCGGTTTTGACTGTACTGCTGAAAGTCTTCATGTTGGTAGTTTGCTTCAAATAATGTGCCTAAGACTAATGCAAAAACATGGTCATAGACCAATTGTATTAATTGGAGGTGGAACAACTAGAATTGGAGATCCTTCTGGTAAAGATAAAACAAGAAAAATTTTAACTGAAAAAGAAATAGAAAAAAATATTAAAAATATTGAAAAAATATTGAAAAATTATTTAGATAATAATGATCCAAAAACTAAACCCATATTCGTAAACAATTATTCTTGGCTGAAGGGATTAAATTACATTTCTTTTTTAAGAGATATTGGAAAACATTTTACAATAAATAAAATGCTTACTTTTGAAAGTGTCAAAACCAGATTAGATAGAGAGCAATCTTTAAGTTATATGGAATTTAATTATATGATCTTACAAGCATATGATTTTTTAGAGTTAAATAAAAAAGAAAATTGCGCTTTACAGATTGGTGGTTCAGATCAATGGGGGAATATAGTTAATGGAACTGAACTAATTAAAAGACATTCTAATAATCAAGCTTACGGTTTGACTACACCTCTTATAACATTAGCATCAGGAGCAAAAATGGGCAAAACCGAAAATGGTGCTGTTTGGTTGGATAAAAATCTATTGTCAGCATATGATTATTGGCAATTTTGGAGAAATATTGATGACAAGGATGTAATTAAATTTTTAAAAATGTTTACTGATTTAAATATTGAAGAAATAAATAAAATAAAAAATGAAGATATTAACGAACTTAAAATTAAATTAGCGAATGAAGCAACTACTATGCTCCATGGAAAAAAAGCAGCTCAAGATTCACAACAAGCTGCTAAAGAAGCGTTTTCAGAAAACTCACTTGGATCTAATTTACCTTCAATTAAAATTAAAACCACAGATCTACAAAAAAAGATAAACATTATTGATTTAATTATATTATCAAAATTAGAATCCTCTAAAAGTGAAATTCGAAGATTAATTAAAGGTAATGCAATTAAAATAAATAATAAAATAATTGATGATGACAAGTTTATTATCAATCACAAATTATTTAATGAAAATTATATTAAGCTTTCGATTGGTAAAAAAAGGCATTTAAAAATTCAATTAAATTAATTTTTTTTAATTTTTTCCAATGTTCTGGTAATAAATCTTGGTGTAAGTGTTTTTATAGGATTTACTGTTGTTTCAAGATTTTTGGGAGGACCTTTGATTTTAAAACTTACTCCAAATACACCTTCACCAGTTTTTTGGCCTACTAATATTTTACCTAGTACGGGTAAAGATCCTATAAATTTGTTTATTGTGGTTGCTGGAACTAAGGTTCCTCTTAGACTTATAAGTTTGTTTTTTTCAACATAACCATTCATTAAAATAGATATCGCCGGACCAATTGCATAAATCTCATCAATGGTCATTAAATTTTTTTTATTTCTAAAATTCATTTCAAATTCATCGAAACGTATTCCTTCTCCTGATAAAATATCTGCAATTCCTTGTAACGAAGCTAAGGTTAATATTTTTGTTAATATTGGTAATTCTTTTAATTTGAAGTTATATATTTTCAGTTTTGAAATAGATTCTTCAAATTTTTTTGAACTATAAAAATCAAGTGATCCTTCATCAAATCCTTTAATAAATTTATATCTTCTTACAAATGGCTCAGCTTTATCAACATATAAAGTGGTAATTTTATTATTATCATTGGTGTTAATTGTAAATTTTAACTTCTTATCATTTGAAAAATTTCCAACTAAATTAGCTTTTACTACTTTTTTATCTTTAAGAGTTATATCTCCAGAGAAATTTAAGAGATGATATTCATTATCTAAATAAATTTTATCAATATCTATATTTATTTGGGTATTTATATTAAAAATACTAGAATTATCATCATCGCTTAATAGATCATCAATAAATTTATTAGCATTAAAAAAAGGACCTTTTAAAGAATATTTATTTTTTTTTTTACTTAAGCTAATTAAATTTTTTTGCTTTTCTTTATCAACATAATTTAAATAAATATTTGCTAAATCTGTAATCTCAAATTTATCATTAAATACTAAATCAATTTTATTTTTTTCTTCATTTAAGCTAAATGACTTTATTTGAAACAAATTATTTTTATCTTTCAATCCTTCTATTTTAATTAAAGTTTCATCATTTTGATTTTTTTCATAATTTAAAGGACCAATTAAAAAAGGATTATCTTTAATTTTTAATGAAGTTTTAAAATCTAAAACATTATTTTTTTTATTTAAAATATAAGTCAAATTATCATTTTTGTCTTGTAACAAAACATTTCCATTTCCATTTATTGAAAAATTATTATTTTTATATTTTACTGATAATTGATTATTAGAAAAAAAGATATTTTTTTTAATTTCAGGAAAAAACTTTTTTAAACTTAAATTATTAAAAACTTCTAATTCATTAATTAACATTTCTGATTCTATATTCAAATCTTTAAATTGAAATTTTTTATTTAATTTAAAAGAAAAAATGTTTTTTGAACTAACTTTTATTCTTTCTATATTAAGATTTGAAAAAAAAGGTTTTATAAATAATTCTAAATTTTTTTGATTAATATTTAATTCATCATGATTTACATATCCCTTAATTAAAAATTCATCTTTTATTTTTTTTACTGATACTTTTTCAGAAAGAAAACGTAAATCATTTAATGAAAATAATATATCTCCTAACTGTAAATCATCTTTTTTATAATCAAAAATAAAATTTAATTTTTCAATATGGTATTTTTTTAATAAACTTACTTTGGTATCTTTAACAAAACCATTGATTATATAATTATCTTTGATCTTTCCTTCTCTATCAAATTCAAGCTTTATATCTGCTATTAAATAACCTTTTTTTATAAACTTTTCTAAAATAAATAGTTCGGGAATATTTTTAACTGATCTAAAAAATGAGATTAATTTAGTAATCTCCAAAGATTTTGTTGAAATTTCTAAATTTTCAATCGAAAATTGGTTATCAATTAATGATCTTAATGATATTTGAGTTTTTATATTTTCAATTTCAATAATTCGATTTCGACTTATTAATTTTGCACCAACTGTTTTTACATTTAATCTAAATTTAAATGGATCTAAAACTAACTTAATTTTTTTTAATTCAATTTCTATTTCTTTATTAATATTTTCAATTTTATTAGATATTTGTTTGTTAAATCTATCAGTCTCTATTCCAACTATACTTAAATAAGACAATAAAATAAGTGCTATAAAAAATAAAATTAATATAAATCTAGAAATTACTTTCATTTTACTTGATACAATGATTGTTCTAAAAAATCATCAATTTCTCCATCTAAAACTTTATCTGGGTTTGTGCTTTCAAAATTAGTTCTATTATCTTTAACCAATCTATAAGGTTGCAAAACATAAGATCTTATTTGATGACCCCAACCTATTTCTGATTTTGAAGACTCTATATTTTGATTTTCTTTTTCCTTTTTTTTAATTTCAAAATCATAAAGTCTTGCTTTTAACATGTTCATGCATGTTTCTTTATTTTTGTGTTGTGACCTTTCATTTTGACACTGAACTACAATTTTTGAAGGTAAGTGCGTAATTCTAACTGCACTATCAGTGGTATTAACATGTTGACCGCCTGCACCACTTGAACGATAAGTATCTACTCTTATATCTTTATCAAATATTTCAATATTAATATTTTCATCAACTACAGGATAAACCCAAACACTAGCAAAACTTGTGTGACGTCTAGCTCCTGAATCAAATGGTGATATTCTAACCAATCTATGAATCCCCGATTCTTTTTTAAGCCATCCAAAAACATAATCACCTTCTATTTTAATCGTTGAAGATTTAATACCAGCTTCATCCCCTTTGTGTTCACTTATCAAAATTGATTTAAACTTTTTATTATCTGACCATTTTAAATACATTCTTCTTAACATATCGGCCCAATCTTGACTTTCAGTGCCTCCTGCTCCAGCGTGAATTTCTATATAACAATCAAACGAATCTGACTCTTTAGATAAAAAACATTTAATTTCATTTTTTTTAACGAGTGTTCTAAGATCTTTTATATCTTCAAAAACTTCATTCTGTATATTTAAATTATTTTCATCAAGAGCTAATTTATTCAAATCATCTAAATCATTAAGTTTATTTATTGATGTTTCAAAAGAATTAATTAAATCTTCATATAATTTTTTTTCTTTTACAATTTTTTTTGAGTAAGACTTGTCTTGCCAAAAATTAGCATCGAGCATACTTTTATTATGATTTTCTATCTTTAAATAAATTTTATTTTTATCAAAGATACTCCTTAACTCTTTGATTAATTTTTTCTATTTCCTTTTTGAAATCAATATATTTATGATCCATTAATAAAACTTTAATATATTATTAGAATCTAATCTATTATTATTTGAATACAAAATCACACCATCAATCACATTCTTGCTTTTATATGCTTCTAAAATTGTATTTTTAGATGAAAATTTTGCTTTTTGTCCAGTAGATGGATCAACAACCATCATTGTGATTCCATTAGCAACCTTAAAAGGTCTTGCATCAGATTTTTTAATAGCTGATTTGATAAAATTTTTAAATATTGGTAATGCTGTTTTTGAACCTGTTTCATATCTTCCAAGAGATTGTGGATTGTCCATTCCGACATAAACTCCTACTACTAAATTAGATGTGAAACCAATAAACCATGCATCAGTATTTTCATTTGTTGTTCCTGTTTTTCCAGCTAAATTTAAATTTAAATCTCTCAATTTTTTTCCTGTTCCTCTTTTGACCACACCTTCTAACAAAGAAGTAATTTGATATGCTGTTTGAGAAGAAAATATCTGTCTATAATTATTTTTAATCTTAGGATAATCTTTTCCAGTAAATGAAATTTGATCACAATTAGAACAAGCTCTTTTTTCATTATTAAGTATAGTATTTCCTTCACTGTCTTGAACACGATCAATTAAAATTGGTGAAACTAGTTTTCCTCCATTTACAAAAGCTGAATATGCTGAAGTTAATTTAATTAAAGTAGTTTCTGCAGATCCTAAGGAAATTGATATCAATTCTTCAGGGTTTTCATAAATACCAAGATCCTTTGAAAAATTAACTACTTTATCTATTCCCAAATTTTGCGCAATTCTTACTGTCATAAGATTTCTGGATTTTTCAAGACCAACTCTTAAAGTCGAAGGCCCATAAAATTTTTTTCCATAATTTTCAGGTTTCCACATTTTAAGATCAGATCCTTGATCTAAAACTAAAGGAGCATCTAAAATTAATGAAGAAGGTGTATAATTATTTTCTAAAGCAAGAGCATAGACAAAAGGTTTAAAAGCTGAGCCAGGTTGTCTTAAAGCTTGTGATACTCTATTAAATTCACTATTTCTAAAACTAAATCCTCCACTTAAAGCTAAAACTCTTCCGGTATAAGGATCCATTACAACAATGCCTCCATTAATTTTTGGGATTTGTTTTAAACTAAATTTATTATTTTTAATTTGTTTTACATAAACTATGTCACCCTTTTTTAATAAATCATCAAATTCTTTTTTAGTCCAAGAAATATCTTTATATTCAATTATTCCAATAATTTTATCTTTTGTTTCTATTTCTGCAGAAAATTTAGAAACCTTTTTAATTATAGCAATTTTCCAACCAATAGAATTTTCTAAATCATATTTCTTTAAATTATTAGACCATTTTTTTGTATAAATTTTATTCGTTAAGGGTCCTCGCCAACCTTTTCTTTTATCATAATTTATAAGTCCATCTCTTAAAGAATCTGTTGCAATTTTCTGTAGTTCTAAATTTATTGGAGTATTTATATTAAAACCTTGATTATAAACTTTTTCATAAGAAAGGATTTCTATAATATCTTTTCTTACATCTTCAATGTAATATTGAGCATCTTCTAAAAAAACTCTTTTTGTTTTTTTTAATTTTATATTTTTTTTCCTTAAATCTTCATATTCTTTGAAACTTAAAAAATTATTATCAAATAAATTTTTTATAACTAAATCTCTTCTAAATTTAGCTAATTTAATATTTCTATAAGGATTATATTTACTCGGAGCCTTAGGCAATGCTGCTAAAAGTGCAGCTTCTTCGTAATTTAATTCTTTTATAGATTTATCAAAATATTCTAAACTAGCTGCAGCAACACCATATGCACCACTTCCAAGATAAATTTGATTAAGATAAAGTTCTAATATTCTTTCTTTTGACAATGCTCTTTCTATTCTAAATGCAAGAATTGCCTCTTTAATTTTTCTATTAATACTTACTTCATTTGTTAATAAAAAATTTTTTGCAACCTGTTGAGTAATTGTTGAGGCTCCTTCCAATCTTTTAGAAGTCATAAAATTTTGAATGTTATTTACAATTGCTCTCAAAACTCCTTTGGCATCAACTCCTGGATGCGAAAAAAAATTTTTATCTTCAGCAGATAAAAATGCATTAATTACTTTTTTTGGTATTGATCTATAGGGAACAAATATTCTTTTTTCTTTAGAAAAATCAGCTACCAAATCACCATTACCTGAATAAACTTTACTTGAAACAGGTGGTTTATAATTCTTTAAAAATTTATAATCGGGTATATTATTCGAAAAATTCCATAAAACTCCCAAAACAATAATTACAAATAGTAATGAAAAACTAAGAAAACCAACAAATATATTTTTAATTATCCTGTTCATTTTGTTTCCATTATATATGGGAATTTGTTAAAGATAAGGCATAAGAATACAAACAAAATTTTAATATTTAAATGAAACAATCAAAAAACATATTATGGAAAAAAATTTATATATTGATGCCTTGCATCCAAATGAGACTAGGGTTGTACTTAAGTCAGAAGATAATATTGAAGACTATGAGTATGAAGGTTTAAAAAATAACCTAATAAAAAATAATATATACTTAGGTAAAGTTAGTCGTATTGAGCCATCATTACAAGCTGCATTTGTGGATTTTGGTAGAGAAAGACATGGTTTTTTATCATTTAACGATATTCAATCTGACTATTATCAAATACCAAAAAGTGATTTAGAGATTATAAAACAAGAAGAAGAAAAAGCTCGAGAAGAATTATCAAAAAAAGTTGAAGCTAAAGAAGAGAAAAATCTTGCCGAGGGAAAGTTAGAAATAGTCGATCCTTTAGAAAAAGAAGATCCAATTGAAAAAAAAGACATTGGAGAAAAAGAAAGCTTAAATAATGAAAAAGAAAAAAAAAATGAAAATAAATTAAAGTTTAAAAGATACAAAATTCAAGAAGTTATAAAACCAAATCAAGTTATTCTTGTACAAGTCACAAAAGATGAACGTGGACAAAAAGGTGCAGCGCTTAGTACTTTTATATCAATAGCTGGTAAATATATAGTTTTAATGCCAAACACAGCAAAAGGTGGTGGAATTTCTAGAAAAATATTTAATCCTGCAGATAGAAAAAAAATTAGATCAATTTTAAATGAAATTGAAATTCCAAAAGAAATGGGATTAATAGTTAGAACAGCAGGAAGTAACAAGACAAAAAACGAAATCAACCACGATTTAACAACTCTTATAAATAGTTGGAATCAAATAAAAGATAATGCACTTAGCTCTATAGCTCCATCACTAATTCATCAAGAAAGTGAGATAATTAAAAGAACTTTAAGAGATATGTATGATGAAAACACTAAAAATATTATTGTTGAAGGTAATGAAGGATATAAAAAAGCTCAAAATTTTATGAAAATGATGATGCCTTCACATGTTAAAAAAATTAAAAAATATAGAGGTAAATTACCATTATTTGTAGAAGAAGGTATTGAACAAAAACTAAATCAAATTTTTGACTCCCAAGTAAAATTAACTTCTGGAGGATATTTGGTAATTAATCCAACCGAAGCATTAGTTTCGATTGATATAAACTCAGGAAGTTCAATAAAACAAAAAAATGTTGAGAGTACTGCACTAGACACCAATCTTGAAGCTGCTGACGAAATAGCTAGACAAATTAAAATTAGAGATTTGTCAGGATTAATTATTATAGATTTCATAGATATGTTAAATTATGGAAATAGAAAATTAGTTGAGAGAAGATTAAAAGAAAAATGTCGATCAGATAGAGCTAGAATTCAAATTGGCAGAATATCTAATTTTGGTTTATTAGAAATGTCTAGACAAAGACTTAGAGAAAGTTCTGTAAAATGGAAAATAAATCTTACAGATGAATCTTTTGCACTTAAAATTCTTAAATTAGTTGAGCTTAAAGCAATTTTAAATAAAGCAAAATTTGTTAATTTAAAAGTTTGTAAAAAGATTTCTGATTTTTTAAAAGAAAACTTTATTGGAGATCTTACTTACTTCGAAAAAAAAAATAAAATAAAAATTGATATAATTACTGACAATAATCTAATAATACCTGAGTATATTATCGATATAAAAAATAAATCTAAAAAAACAATTGAATTAATAGAACATTTCGAAAAATTAAAAAATCTTGAACAACAAGGTGTAGATAATAATATTATTGAATTAAAGATTAAAAAAAAATTCAAAAAAAAAACTTTCAAAAAAAAAAGATTTTACAAAAAAGCTAAATAATTCCCTTTTTTGGAGAAGATGGATTTCCCATTAATGTTTTTTTAATTCTTCCAGAAAGATATGATAGACGTCCAGCTATGACAGCATTTTTAAATGCTAAAGCCATATCAAATGGTTTTTTTGCTTTAGCTATTGCGGTATTAACCAGAACTCCATCACACCCTAGTTCCATTGCTATTGTCGCATCAGATGCCTGACCTAATCCCGCATCTATAATTAAAGGTAATTTAGTTTGATTTCTAATAATTTTAATATTTATTTTATTTAGGATTCCTAGACCTGAGCCTATTGGTGCAGCTAAAGGCATTATTGCACATGCACCAGAATTTTCTAATCGTTTAGCCATTAATGGATCGTCATTACAATAAACCATAACTTTAAAACCTTCTTTGCTTAATATCTCAGTTGATTTTAGTGTTTCAATCATTTCAGGAAATAAATTTTTTTTATCTCCTAAAACTTCCAGCTTTACTAAATTCCATCCTCCAATTTCCCTTGCTAATCTTAAAGTTCTTAAAGCATCCTTTGAATTAAAACATCCTGCAGTATTTGGAAGATAAGTAATTTTTTTTGGATCAATATAATCCATCAATAAGGGTTTTTTTTTATCAACAATATTCACTCTCCTAACAGCTACTGTAACAATTTCTGCTCCAGATAACCTAATGGCTTTTGCACATTCATGCATATTTCTATATTTTCCTGTACCAACAATTAATCTAGATTGAAAATTCTTTTTAGCAATAATAAGCTTATCTTTTTTCAATTTTAACCACCTCCAATAAAATGAACTATCTCAATTTTATCATTTTTTTTTAGATTGATGTTATTTAATTTTTTTTTATCCACTATTTCTTGATTTAATTCAATAGCTACTTTTTTAAGGGGTATTTTAAAGTTTTTAATAATATTAGATAATTTAGAATTTTTATTAATATTTTTTATTTTGCCATTTAATTTTATTTTTATTTTTTTTATTTTTTTCATCGTATATAAAAGCTGAATGAATAATAAAATTATTATTATTAATGGTCCAAATATTAATCTATTAGGTGAAAGAGAACAATCACAATATGGATCAATTACTTTTGAAAAATTAAAAGAAAATTGTCTTAAAAAATCAAAAGAATTGGGATTAGTTATTGAATTTGCTCAATCTAATATTGAAGGTGAATTAGTAAATATAATACAAGATTCTATAAAAAAATTTGATGGAATAATTATTAATGCGGCAGCATTTACTCATACTTCTGTAGCAATAAGAGATGCCTTAAGTATATTTAAAAAGCCAATAATTGAAGTGCATATGTCAAATATTTACAAACGTGAGGAATTTAGAAAAAAATCATTAATAAGTGATATAGTGACTGGTGGAATATTTGGATTAAGTGATGATGGTTATATTTTAGCCATAATTTCAATGCAAAAACTCCTGGAAAATGAAAATTGATAAAAAAATTATAAAAGAACTAAGTGATTACTTAGATGAATTTAATCTCACTGAATTAGAATACACAGATAAGGATACAAAAATAAAAGTATCAAAAAATAATATTTCTATTAGTAATCAAACACATTCAATTAAACAGACAACATCTAAAACTTCTGAAGTTGAAAAAAAAGCTTTTTCTGGAAAACAAGTAACGTCTCCTATTATTGGAACTGCTTATCATGCTCCTGAGCCTGGAGCCAAAAAATTTGTTGAAGTTGGTAAAAAAATTAAAAAAGGCGATACAGTTATGATTGTTGAGGCTATGAAAACAATGAATCATGTACCATCAACAGCTGATGGAGTCGTTAAAGAAATATGTGTTGAAGATGGTCAACCAGTTGAGTTTGGCCAAGCAATAATCATTTTAGAATAACAATGTTTAAAAAAATATTAATTGCAAACCGTGGGGAAATTGCAGTTAGAATAATTAGAGCATGTAAAGAATGGGGTATTTCCACTGTTGCTGTTCATTCAGATGTTGATCGAGATAGCATGCACGTTAGATTGGCTGATGAAAGTGTTTGTATTGGATCGCACCAACCTGCAAATAGTTATTTAAATATTCCTGCCCTTTTATCAGCAATTAATCTAACTGGAGCAGAGGCAGTTCATCCTGGTTATGGTTTTTTGTCTGAAAATGCTAATTTTGCAAAAGTACTAGAAGAAAATAATATTAAATTTATTGGTGCTTCCTCTAAACTTATTAAAATGATGGGAGATAAAATTCAAGCAAAAAAAATTGCTAAAGAAAATGGTTTACCTGTGATTGAAGGATCTGAAGGTGGTGTCAACAATATTTCAGAAGCAAAAGAACTTTGTAAAAAAATAGGATTACCTATTTTAATTAAAGCTTCGGGAGGTGGTGGTGGAAAAGGAATGAAAATTGTTCATAAAGAAGAAGATTTTGAAACTCTTTTTTCAACAGCAAAATCTGAGGCTCAAAAATATTTTGGTAACGATGAAGTTTATATAGAAAAATTTTTTCAAAACCCAAGACATATTGAAGTTCAAATTTTGTCGGGAAAAAATAGGACTGTTCACTTACACGAAAGAGATTGTTCAGTTCAAAGAAGACATCAAAAATTAATCGAAGAAACTCCAAGTCCTGTTTTAAATAATGAAATTAGAAAAGATCTTTTTGAAAAAACAGTTAAAATGGTTAGTAAAATTGGTTATGAAGGAGCTGGAACTGTAGAATTTATTTATGAAGATGGAAAATTCTATTTTTTAGAAATGAATACAAGAGTTCAAGTTGAACACCCAGTTTCAGAAATGGTTACTGGGATTGATATTATTAAAGAACAAATTCATATTGCATTTACTGGTGAAACAGCATTAAAACAATCTGATATTAATCCTAGAGGTCATGCAATAGAATGTAGAATAAATGCTGAAGATCCAAGTAAAAACTTCCAGCCTTCACCAGGAACTATTGGAATGTGTCATCAACCTTCTGGTTTTAGAACTAGGGTAGATGGGTCAATATTTCAAGGTTACAAAGTCACACCATTTTATGACAGTATGATTTGTAAACTTATTTGTCATGGAAGAAATAGAATTGAAGCAATCCAGAGAATGAATAGATCTTTAGATGAGTTTGTAATTGAAGGAATTACAACAACTATACCTTTACATAAAAAACTTTTAAATCATAAGAAATTTATTAATTCAGATTTTAATGTAAGCTGGCTTGATAACGACAATATAATTTAATAACAACTAACCAACCATATATCATAAACTGGATGATCAAATGGAGTTATTGAAGGACTAGAAGAAAACATCCATCCATTAAAAACAAATACATTATTTTTATCTTTATTTGTTAAATCACTAACTTGAATATAAGCAGTAATTTCAGGATTATCATCAAACTCTGAATTTTTACATTTCATGCTTTTAATCAAAAGATCTTTATATATTGTTTCTTCTTTATTTTTAAGTTTTAATAATATATTTTTTGAAGAAATTTTATCTAAAATTTTAATATCAGTAAAAGTACCTTCTAAATTATCGCTTGAGTGAGCATCTAAAGAAATAAATAAAAATAAAATTAAGATAAATAAGTTTGATCTAATTTTTCCAAGTCTTATATTTTTTTTCAATTGCATCTTTATTTTTATTTGGATAATATGCTGATTCAGTTCCAGTTAAATTTGGTTGATGAGGTTTTTGCCAATCATACTTTTTAAGATCATGTTTTTTTTCAATTTTATTAGATGTAAAATGAATCCAAGAATACCATTCAACTGGAATCTTTGATGCATCAATTTCTTCAACATAAATAACCCATCTTTTTCCTTTTTTACTTTCATAGTATTTGTTACCTAAATGATCTTTGCCAACAAATTTACCAAATAAAATTGTTTTAATTTTTGTTCCAAAAGTATCTTGATTCCACCAAGTGAAAATTTTTTTAAAAAGTGTCAACATAAAAATTTTTTAATTTTTCAATTCAAAATTGTATAATTTAAATTAGACTAAAATTTGTTTTTGTATATAAATTAATTGATTCATTATTCAAATTAAATTTAAAAATTGGGGTCAAATGGCAAAATATTTAGTTGAAACATATTATACTTGTACGTTTAAGGTTAATCATTACCTGGATAATATAAACGAAACTGAACTTAAAAATCTTGAAAAAAGAGATGATGGAAAATTTGAAGTGTTAGATGTTAAGCTAGATAATAGAAAAACAAAAAGTCTCGATCCAAATAATAAAAAAATTGTTGAAAATAAAAAAATTAATATTTTGCCAAATGTTAAAGAACCATCATCTAAAAATTTAGAAAATTTTATTAAATCAAAGAATAACAATCCAGAAAAACAAGGAAAAAGATTTGGTATGCCCGATAGAAGAAAAGGCTATATCCAAAAAGCAACTATCGGAGACCATAAAGTTTATTTACATACTGGTGAATATGAAGATGGTAAAATTGGCGAAATTTTTATTGACACAAGTAAAGAGGGTGAATTAGTTAAAGCTTTAATGAACAATTTTGCAATTGCTGTTTCACTTGGATTGCAATATGGGGTTCCACTAGATGAATTTATAAGTGCATTCGTAGGTACAAAATTTGAACCTTCCGGCAAAGTACATGGAAATGATAGAATTTTAAGCGCTTCTTCTATTTTAGATTATATTTTTAGGGAATTAGCAATTTCTTATCAAAATAGAGAAGATCTTGCTCATACACCTGCTATTGGCAATTCAGAAAACTCTAAATTTGACGAACAAAATTCAGATGATCAAAACCAATTATTAAAAATTGTAAAAGATATTACAAGTAAAGGATTTGTAAGAAATAATTATAAAAAAAATTTAGTAGATTTATCTGATGTTAAAATAAATCTTAAAGGAAAAAAATAGTCTATTTTTTTAATTTTAAAGATAAATTTAACTCTTTTAACTGTTTTTCGCTTACATCTGAAGGAGCATTCATCATTAAATCTTGAGCATTTTGATTCATTGGAAACATAGTAACTTCTCTAATATTTTTTTCGTTAGCTAAAAGCATTATTATTCTATCAATTCCAGGTGCTATTCCTCCATGAGGAGGTGCACCATAGCTTAAAGCATTTATCATTCCACTAAACTTTTCATCTACTTGTTTGTTATCATAACCAGCAATAGAAAATAGTTTGTACATTAATTCAGGAATATGGTTTCGAATTGCTCCAGATGAAAGTTCAACACCATTACAAACTATATCATATTGAAAGGCGAGCATATCCAAAGGTTTTTCAAAATTAAGTTTTTCTATATTACCTTGAGGCATAGAAAAAGGATTATGACTAAACTTTATTTTTTTAGTTTGTTCATCTATCTCAAACATCGGATAATCAACTACCCAACAAAAAGCAAAAACATTTTCATCAATCAAATTTAAATCTCTTGCAATCTTATCTCTTGCAATTGATGTTATTTTCTCTAAATCTTTTTGTTTGCTACAGGCTAAAAAAACACTATCCCCTACTTTAGCTTTTGTTTTTTTCATTATTTCTTCTAAAGATTCTTTAGAAAAAAATTTACCAACTGGTCCTTTGGCTAAAATTTCTTTATCTTTTTCAATCGTAAAATAAGCTAAACCAGAAGCACCCTGATCTTTAGCCCATTTGTCAATATTATCAAAAAAACTTCTTGGTTTATCTTTTGTATTTTTTGTAACAATACATCTTACTTTTGATCCTGATTTAACAAGTTTTTTAAATATTTCAAAAGAAACATCATCCCTAGAAAAAACTTCAGTGATATCATTTATAATTAATGGATTTCTTAAATCTGGTTTATCGCTTCCATACTTCAACAAAGCATCTTTGTATGTAATTTTAGGGAATTTATCTGATATTAATTTTTTATTTGAAAATTTTTTAAAAGTTTTTACTAGCAATTTTTCAACTACTTCAAATACATCTTCTTGTTCAACAAATGACATTTCTAAATCTAATTGATAAAATTCACCTGGACTTCGATCTGCACGAGCATCTTCATCTCTAAAACATGGAGCAATTTGAAAATATTTATCAAAACCAGAAACCATTATAAGTTGTTTGAATTGTTGAGGAGCTTGAGGTAGAGCATAAAATTTACCTGGGTTTAATCTACTTGGTACAAGAAAATCTCTTGCTCCCTCAGGGCTCGAAGAGGTTAATATGGGTGTTTGAAATTCTAAAAAACCTAAATTATTCATTTCACTTCTAATAAATGAAATAACTTTTGATCTTAAAATTATATTTTCATGGATTTTTTTTCTTCTTAAATCTAGGTATCTATATTTTAATCTAATCTCCTCAGCATATTCTTGATCACTAAAAATAGGCATTGGTAATTCTTTACAAGTACCCAAAATAATAAAATTTTCAATTGATACTTCTATTTCACCAGTATCAATATCTTTATTAATAGTTTCATTTGATCTATTAACAACTTTGCCTTTTACTTTTATGACTGTCTCCAGTTGAATCTTTTCTAAATCTTTAAAATTTTTATTTTCTTTATCTATAATACATTGAGTAATGCCATAGTTATCTCTTAAGTCGATAAACAAAAGATTACCATGGTCACGTTTTTTATTAATCCAACCAGAAAGGAATACTTTACTTTTAACGTTTTTTTTTCTTAACCCATTACAAGTATGGCTTCTATATTTATTCAATTATTCCCCCAAAACTTCTTTAATTATTTTAAAATCAATAGATCTTTTTTTTTTCAAACTTACTTCGTCAATCTTATATATAAAATCGATTATTTTACCATATGATCTATCAATTCTTTTAATTATATAATTAATTAACTTTTTATCTATTGATATTTGACGATCAGATAAGTTTTTTAAAATTAAAGCAAATATCAATTCGTCATCAGGTTTTTCTATATTTTGTAAAAGAAAATTTTTTGATCGTGATTTTAAATCTATTAAATCAAAATTTATATCAACAATTGGTTGGTTTGATGTAACTATTAAATACTTGTTATCTTGTTCAATAATATTGCATAAAGTAAAAAATAAATTTTCATCAACCTTTTCATTCAAATTTTCCAGAACTATATTTTGATGAATTTTTATATCTTTTAAATCATTGTTATTTAATGAATTTGACTCTAATTTTATTCCATTAAATTTTTTTAAAAAAATATTAATTAAATGAGTTTTGCCAGAAAAATTTTCACCATTAATATTTAAAAAATTTTTCTCCCATTTTGGCCATTTGTTTAAAAGTTCAAATATATGTTTGTTACTTTCAGAAACATAAAAATCATCATCTTTAAAATTCTTTTTATAATCAAATTTAATTATTTCTTGATTTAGATCTCTCATTCCAAAATCCATATCTTATTTTGTATATTAAAAATAAAATTTTTATTTCCCATTAATTTCAAAAAATTATCACGTGTACCATTAAAGGTAACTTGATAATGAATAAAATCTTTATCAAATTTTAAAATAAAAAAATCATAAATTAAATTTGTTTTATCTAAAGTTTCCTCAAAATTTGATACTTTCAAATTATCAAAGCCTTTAATTTTAATATATATAGGTAATTTAATAGAAGTATTTATTTCATTAAAATTCTTCCAATAATCCTCATATAAAATTTTTAAATCATTGATTATATTTTTCATTTGGTCTGTATTATTAATATCTATA
>CACFSG010000007.1 GCA_902568875.1 uncultured Pelagibacteraceae bacterium | reverse complement strand
AAAATTTGAAAAATGTTTATTAATAATTGATAAAAATGTTCCAAAAACTTTAATAATTAAAGTAAAAAAATCTTTAAAAAATAAAAAATTATATTCTTGCTTTATTCAAGCCAATGAAAAAAATAAAAATCAAAAAACTACAAATTCTATTCTTAAAATTTTACTTGATAAAAATTTTTCTAGAAAAGATTGTTTAATTGCAATTGGTGGAGGAATTACTGGAGATGTAAGTGGTTTTGCGGCTAGTTTATTTAAAAGAGGACTTAAATTTATCAATATTCCAACAACTCTTTTGTCTCAAGTAGATTCCTCTATTGGTGGTAAAACTGGAATAAATACAAATTATGGTAAAAATCTTATAGGAAGTTTTTATCAACCAAAATTAGTTATTAGTGATATTAATTTTTTAAAAACACTGAATAAAAGAGAAATTATTTGTGGATATGGAGAAATTTTAAAACATTCATTAATATCTAATAAAAATTTTTATAAATTTTTAAGTAAAAATTTTTCTTATATTAAAAATCTTAAATCACCTTTTATAGAAAAAACTATATACGAAAGTTGTAAAATTAAAAAATTAGTTGTTGAGAAAGATGAAAAAGAAAATGGGCTAAGAAAAATATTAAATTTTGGACATACTTTTGCCCATGCTTTTGAAGCATCATTGGGTTATTCAAAAAAATTAAATCATGGTGAGGCAGTAATTTTAGGAATTTATACTGCATTAAAATTTAGTTACAAAAATAAGTTTTTATCTGCCAATGAGTACAACCTTATAAAAAAACATATTCAAAATTCAAAGTTACCATTTAATATAAAAAAATATTTTTCACTTAAAGATCTAAATAAAATTTTATACTTCATGACAATAGATAAAAAAAATAATTCAGAAAAAATAAATTTAATTTTACTAAAAAAAATTGGTTACCCAATAATTAACAAAAAATATTCTAAAAATAATTTAAGTTCATTTTTAAAGAAAGAACTAATCAATTAATATTTGAAGAGAATGAATAAAATTTTTCATTTCTTTATTTAAAGCTTTATAAATTTTTTTATTACTATCAATCTTTTTCATTTTTCTTAATTCTTTTGACTTTAAAGAAATCTTTAAATGAAATTTATTGGGTTGGTTTCCGATATGATTTTTGTGAAGAAAAGACTTGTCCTGAATTATAATATTTTCAATTATGATTTGACTTTCTAATTTTTTTTTTACAATTGCAATTAACTCATTTATATCCATATATTAATTATTATATATCATGAAAAATATTTGTGACTGGAATAATTGTAAAGAAATAGGTGAATATAAAGCGCCTCTTGAAAAAGATAATAGCAAAAAATATAGAATGCTGTGTTTGGAGCATGTTAAAGAATTTAATAAAAACTGGAATTATTTTTCTGGAATGGATGATCAACAAGTTATTGATTTTTTAAAGTCTGATATGATTTGGCATAAACCTACACAAAGTTTTGGATCTTCTGATAATTTTTTTAAAATTCTTTGGAATGACACTTTAAAAGACGAATTAAATAAAGAAAAGTTAAACAGTGAATTTAATCATATGCGTCAATTTAAATTTGATCATAAAGATATAAAAGCTTTCAGTATTTTAGGAGTTTCGATAGGTTTAAAATGGCAAAAAGTTCATGAAAAATTCAAAATACTTGTCAAAAAATTTCACCCTGATATGAATTCTGGAAATAAAAAATACGAAGAAAAACTTAAATTAATTACATTGGCTTATACACAACTAAAAAATACTTATAGGAAAAAAATTGACACCTAATCTTGATTTAAAACCTGATATGAAATTGTCGGTTAAACAAACTTTTGGCATCGACACTGAAATGGAAGTGGAAGCTTTTTCAAAATCAAACTCTCTTGTTCCTGAAATTGATAAGGATTATAAATTTGATAGAGAAACCACTTTGGCAATTCTATCTGGTTTTGCATATAATAAAAAAGTTCTTCTAAGTGGACACATGGGATGTGGAAAATCTTCACATATTGCTCAGATTGCTGCTAGATTAAATTGGCCATGTTTAAGAATTAATCTAGATTCTCATGTTAGTAGAATTGATTTAATTGGTAAAGATGCAATTGTAATAAAAGATGGCAAACAAGTTACAGAGTTTAAGGAAGGAATCTTACCTTATGCATTTCAAAATCCTATAGCATTAGTTTTTGATGAATATGATGCCGGACGCCCTGACGTAATGTTTGTTTTACAAAGAATTTTGGAAAGTGATGGTTATTTTACTCTTTTAGATAAAAACAAAGTTGTAAAACAAAATAAATATTTCAGACTCTTTGCTACTGCTAATACAGTTGGATTAGGAGATACTACTGGTTTATATACAGGTGTACAAAATTTAAATGCTGCTCAACTTGACCGATGGAACATAATAGTATCATTAAATTATTTAAGCTTAGAAAAAGAAATGGAAATAGTCCTTGCAAAAAATAAAAGTTTTAATAATGCAAAAGGAAAAGAAAAAATTGCAAACATGATAAAAGTTGCAACATTAACAAGAAAAGGATTTATAGCTGGAGACATATCTACTGTAATGAGTCCAAGAACTGTTTTACATTGGGCTGAAAATACTGAAATTTTTAAAGATGTTGGATATGCATTTAGATTAACATTTTTAAATAAATGTGATGAAATTGAGAAAAATACTATTGCTGAATATTATCAAAGATGTTTTGGAGATGAATTACCAGAATCACTTGCTAATATTCAAATTTAAATGAGCAATATTAATAAAAGTGATAATTTAAAAGAAAAACTTAAACAGGCTCTAACCTCAACTGCAAGAGTAATTTCAGATGATCTTAATGTTAAAAAGAACCTAGAAAATAATAAAAGCTCTAAAAACTTTGATTTTTTTAATTTAGATAATTTAAATTCAAAAAATGATTTTATTAAAGCAAGAGCGGAATCGGATTCCTCAGCGCTAAAAAAAAAATTTTCTAATAATGAAATCTACAAAAAAAATTTACCTTCAAATTCATCTTGCAAATCACTTTACTCTATTGCTGAAAAAATAAGATATGAGTCTTTAGGTGCCAAAATGCTGAAGGGAATAAATAAAAATCTTAAAGAAAATTATAATCAAATAATAAAATTAAAGAGAAAAGATCAACTTAAAAATAAAGAAGATGTGTCAGTAATTGAGGCATTCGAATTATATATGCTTAAAAAATTTCATGGAATTGAATTAAATTCATTAACAAATAATATGTTAAATTTCTGGGAAAAAGACTTTGATCAAGTAATTAAAAAACATATTAAATTTTTAAAAGAAAACTTAGAATATCAAAATAAATATTCCTCAAAATTTTCAGAAATATTACAAGAAATGGAAATATTTCAAAATGAAGATGATGAAGAGAATAATCAGGAAGATGGCCAAGATAGTCAATCAAATAATGATCAAGAAAGTGATTCAGAAGATAAGAAAGACCAAAATAAAGAAGAAGAAACAGAAGCCAATTTAGACACAGATTATAATATAGAGGAATATAAGCTAGATGAACAATTGGTTGATACAGATTCTGATCTACAAAGCAATGAACAAGTTTTTCAAAAAAAAAATACTAAAAATCTTAATATAGAATATAAAATATTTACAAATCAATTTGATGAAATAACTAAAGCAGAAAATTTAGAAAACTCTGAAGAATCTTCAAAATTAAGAAAAACTTTAGATCAACAATTAATTGGATTTCAAGATATCATTACCAAGCTTGCAAATAAACTTCAAAGACAACTTATGGCAAAGCAAAATCGTTCTTGGGAGTTTGACTTAGAAGAGGGGTTATTAGATAGTTCAAAATTACCTAGAATTATTATGGATCCTTATAATTCTTTGTCGTTTAAAAAAGAAAAAGATTTAGAATTTAAAGATACTGTTGTAACTTTATTAATTGACAACTCAGGATCCATGAGGGGTAGACCAATTACAATCGCAGCAATTTGTGCTGACATTTTATCAAGAACTTTGGAAAGATGTTCGGTAAAAGTTGAAATATTAGGATTCACAACTAAGAATTGGAAAGGTGGCAAAAGTAGAGAATTTTGGAATCAAAAAGGAAAACCCAAAACTCCTGGAAGACTTAATGATTTAAGGCATATCATTTATAAAGGTGCTGACTCTCATTGGAGACAATGTAAAAATAATCTTGGTTTAATGTTAAAAGAAGGTTTATTAAAAGAAAACATTGATGGAGAAGCTATATCTTGGGCCTTTAATAGACTTAAAAAAAGAAAAGAAGAAAGAAAAATACTTATGGTAATTTCTGATGGCGCTCCAGTAGATGACTCAACTTTATCTGTAAATTCAGGTGATTTTTTAGAAAAACATCTAAAAAAAATGGTTAAATTTATTGAAGATAAAACTGAAATAGAAATTTTAGCAATAGGGATTGGTCATGATGTTTCAAGATATTATGGACGTGCTATCAAAATAACTGACGTTAATGAACTAGGAGATGTAATGATTTCGCAATTAAGTGAATTGTTTCAAAAAAAAAGAAGTTTACATTAAAGATTTAGTAAATCTTTATTTTTCCATTTAATATTTACTTCAGCTCCACCAGTTTCCAATGAATTATTAAAATTTATTTTTGCTAAGTTTTTTTCTAAAAGTGTTTTTCCAATAAAAGTTCCAAGTCCTATACCGTATTTTGAAATATTCTTTGGATTCGCTGATCTAATATATGGTTCGCCTATTTTATCTTTATCAATTAAATCTTTTGGAAATCCTGATCCGTCATCTCTAATAATTATACAGCTATTTTTATTGTCACTAATAAGAATGATCTCTATTCTTTCTTTGCTAAATTTGTTTGCATTTCCTATAAAATTTCTCAAGCCATATACAATTTCTAAAGATTTCTTAATATTTATTATCTTTTTGAAGTTTTGTAAGTCAATTACAAATTTTTTTTTACTTATTTCCTTATAAGACCTTACAATTTCTCTTAAATAATCTTTTAATGAAAGATTTTGGTTTAAAAATTCATTATCAATATTTGGATTCAAAGAAAGTTTTTTAAGTATTTCTTTACATCTAATACTCTGGTTAACTAATAAATCCAAATCTTTTTTAATCTTTTCATTTTTTCCAAAATCTTTTTTGAGTTCTGTGGCTGTCAATAAAATTGTAGAAAGAGGTGTTCCAAGTGAATGAGCTGATGCAGCTGCTTGAGCTCCTAAAGAAAGTAACTCACTTTCTCTTGCCATTAATTCTTGAATTTTATCATATGCTTTTTTTCTAACTCTACTTTCTTCTCCAAATTTAAAACCAAAATATGCCAAAAAACAAAGACCTATAATTATTGATAAAGGTATTGAATATAAATAATAATTAGGAGCATGAAAATGCAATTCACCCGTATGTGGCAAACTATAGTAAAAAAAACTCAGTAATATTAAAAATATTATTGTTATTAAAGTTAGAGTGATTGAACTTAAATAATTTAAATATTGAGACGAAATTATGGAAGGTATTATAATTAAAAATATAAATGGATTAGTAATTCCTCCAGTAAAAAAAAATAAAGACCCTATTTGAAATATATCCATTAACAAAAAATATGTTGATAATTTATTGTTAAGTTGATTAATTTTTATTCTTAAAAGTAAGTAAAAATTTGATAAAACACCAAAAAGTACAATCAAAATACAAAATAAATAATCAAAATCTAATTCAAGAATAAATTTTACAAATAAAATAGTAATTAATTGTCCAATATAAGCAATCCATCTTAAATTAACGTAAGTAGATTTATTTAAAGAATATTGTTCTGAAGTTTCAAAAAACTTCATTTTTTAAATATCTAAATTTTGAACATTTATAGCATTTGAAACTATAAAATCTTTCCTTAGAGCAACATCATTTCCCATCAAAGTATGAATTAAAATTTGATCTTTTTTTAAATCTTTGGAATATTGAACTTTTAATAAATTTCTAGTTTCTGGATTTAATGTTGTATTCCATAGTTCATCTGGATTCATTTCTCCTAATCCCTTAAATCTTTGAATATCCATCTTAGATTTTTCTAATTCTATTACTTTTAAAAAATCTTTCGATCCTTTTTTAATTTTTTTTAATTCTTTATTATTATTAATTATATAATCTTCAAGTTCCTTCTCATCTTTTATGTAAACGCCTTTTGAACCTTTATTAATTTTAAATAAGGGTGGTTGAGCCAAATATACATGTCCATTTTCAATTAATTTATTAAATGGTTTATTGTTAAAAAAAGTTAATAATAATGCTCTAATATGAGATCCATCTACGTCTGCATCTGTCATAATTATTATTTTTCCATATCTAAGATCTTTAAGATCAATTTCTTGAGACTTTGGATCTAATCCTAATGCATTAATTAAAGTTATAATTTCATTTGATGAAATCATTTTAGATAAAGCTTTTGTTCTATGATCAACACCATTTCCATTTTTTTTTGTTTGTATACTATCCACATAAGTATTAAGTATTTTTCCTCTTAATGGTAGAACAGCTTGATTTGTTCTATTCCTTCCTTGTTTGGCTGAACCACCAGCAGAATCTCCTTCGACTATAAATAATTCTGTTCCTTCTTGTTTGCCAATTTGACAATCAGCAAGTTTTCCTGGCAAACCGCTTAATTCAAGAGCACCTTTTCTCCTAACATTTTCTCTAGCTTTTCTAGCAACATCTCTTGCTAATGCTGCTTGAATAATCTTTGCTAAAATAATTTTTGCAACAGATGGATTTTGATCAAACCATATAGATAATTTTTCATTAATAATAGTTTCTACAATCATTCTCACTTCTGAAGAAACTAATTTATCTTTGGTTTGTGATGAAAATTTAGGATCTGGAATTTTTGTTGATAATACGCAGGTAAGCCCTTCTTTTATATCATCACCAGATATTGTAAATTTATTTTTTTTTAAAAGATTATGTTCATTTGCATATTTATTAATTATTCTAGTTAAAGCACTTCTAAATCCTAGTAAATGTGTTCCACCATCTTTTTGATATATATTATTGGTATATGGAAGAACATCTTCATTATAAGCCGCATTCCATTTTAAAGAACACTCTATTTCAATATTATTTTTTTTTCCTTCTATATAGATTGGTTTTTTAAATAAATCATTTCCATTTTTATTTTGTAATTTATCTCTTTTTTCATCTAAAAACTCTACAAACTCTAAAACACCACCATCAAATTTAAAAATCTTACTTTTTTCTTTTTTATTACTTAAATCAATAAATGTAATTTTTATTCCTTTATTTAAAAAGGCTAATTCTCTCATTCTTTTAATAAGAATATTTGCACTAAATTTAATTGATGAAAAAACTTCCTTTGAAGGCAAAAAAGTAATCTGGGTCCCAGTTTCTTTTGATTTACCAATTTTTTTAAGTGGTGCTATCGCATTACCATTGTTAAACTCTATAAAATATTTTTTTACCATCTCTATAAATTTCTAATTTTAATTTTTCTGATAATGCATTAACTACTGATACACCAACGCCATGTAAACCACCTGAAACTTTATAAGAATCATGATCAAATTTACCTCCTGAATGGAGTTGAGTCATAATTACTTCTGCTGCAGATTTTTTTTCTCCTTTATGTATGTCTATAGGAATACCTCTTCCATCATCTTTAACTGTTATTGTGCCATCATTATTAATTTTAACATCAATATTTTTACAATAACCTGCTAAAGCTTCGTCTATTGAATTATCTACAACTTCATAGACCATATGATGTAAACCAGTACCATCATCAGTATCACCAATATACATCCCGGGTCTTTTTCTAACCGCTTCTAAACCTTTTAAGACTTTAATAGAATCTGCTTGATATTTATTGTTATTTGCCATTTTTTGTTTTTTTCGGAAAAAATTAATTATACCATTTTTATATAAAATTGCTCTTTTTATAATTTGATTTTAATTTAAAAAACCTCAAATATACCGCATAAAACATAGTTTATTTAATGGCGGAGAGAATGGGATTCGAACCCATGAAAAGGTTACCCCTTTACACGCTTTCCAAGCGTGCGCCTTAAACCACTCGGCCATCTCTCCAATAAAATTTTAAATTTTTTTTCTTACAACTAAGTTATTTTGAAAAAATTCGATTTTTAAATAATTAGAATATAAAGATAAAAATTTTGAAATACCTTCATAGGATTGAATATTACGGCTATTATCATATTGTAAGAAATCGTCGAAAAAAATTAATCCGTCTATCTTAAGAATTTTAAAGGCTTCTATTGCATCGGAAAGTATATCTTCACCATTATGAGAACCATCAATATAAATAAAATCAAAACTTTTATTTTGTTTAAATAGTTTTCTCATAGAGACAACTGAATCATCTTTTATTTTTATAAAATTAAATCCAGATAAATTTTCATCGAAAGCTTTTTCTATAGAGTCAAAATCATTTGAAAGAGTTTTACTGTTTGGGTTTGGCAAATCCCAAATATCTAAAAAGAAAGCATTTACATAATTATATTCTGATAAAACATAAAATGATGACAGACCTTCAAAACATCCAACTTCTAAATAATCAAATTTTTTATTTTTATCTTTTGGTAGAAAAAAATTAAAAATTTCAAAATTATTCAAAAACCACTTATTAGAAAATTTTTTTTTATATAATTTTTTAACAAACTCTATTTTTTCATTTTTATAGTTTTTTTTACATTTTTTTTTTAGTGATTTAGATTTGTAGTAGTATAAAAGATATTTAAGTTTTAAAAATAACATAATAAAACACTATATTAAAAAAATTAAAAAATAAAATGATACTTGTAACAGGATGTACTGGATATATAGGTTTTCATATCTGTGAATTTCTTGAATTAAGAAAAATTCCATATTTTGGAATTGATAATTTTTCTAAATCTCACTCAAAAAATATCATAAATAAAAAAAAATTTTTAAAGATTGATATTGAATCAAAAAAAATATCTAGTTTATTAAAAGCAAAAAAAATAGATACCGTTATTCATTCTGCAGCTTTTTCTTTTCCACCAGAATCAGAAATTAATAAAAAAATGTATTTAAAAAATAATATTGAGAAAACAAAAAAATTCATTGATTTTTGTCATAGATTTAATATTAAAAAATTTATTTTTCTATCAAGCTCTAATGTCTACAATTTCAAATCAAATAAAATAAAGTCTGCTAAAGAAAGTGATATTTTTAAACCAGATAATTATTATGGAAAAACTAAAGTAGTAATTGAAAAGTATTTAAAAAAAAAATTTAAAATTTGTTATATTTTAAGACTATTTAATATAGCAGGCTATACAAATAAAAAAACATTTTACGAGTTTAAAAATAATTACAGAAGAATAATGCCTGTTATTACTGAAGCATTTAAAAAAAAATTAATTCTCAAAATAAACCTCGTTAAAAAAAAAAAAAAATTATTATTTCCAGCAAGAGATTTTGTTCATATACAGGACTTAATAAATATAATTTTTATAATATTAAAAAAAAATACTTCAGGTCTAAATATACTAAATGTTTCAAACAATAAATTAGTTTATCTTGATTCTATTATAAAAATATTTGAACAAAAATTAAAAAAAAAAATTTCATATAAAAAAAGATATTTTGATAAAGGAAACTATAGTTACACCCTAGGTAATAATTTAAAATTAAAAAATAAACTAAATTTTAATTTTAAATTCAATCTTAATGACATAGTTAAAAGTTGTTTAAAAAAAAAAATTATATAATCCAGTCTTGATATTTTTTTTTATTCTGAATTAAATATTCTGGTAAAAATTTTAAGCTAAATTCTAATTTTGAAAATTTAATCTTTCTGCCAAATAAATCTTTATTTTCTTTTACTCGTCTTTTGATTGTTTCTAAATCATTGTTCTCAATTGTATCTAGCTCTGAATGAGTCCATGCTTTAATTTTTTTTTGAATATCTTCCTCTGACATTAAATATGAGAAATGCCAACCTCCATTATCTAAAACTTTTATTTTTTTAAACTTGTCAAAACGAAAAAAACTATATTTTAAATTTTTTTTTGTAATTAGTCTCAACCAACTAAATGATTTTAAATTTTTATATTTAACAATACGACTACCTTCCCAACTATTTTTATAAAAATCAGATAGTAAATTTAATTTATAATAGAAACAATATTGTTCACAAATTGCCACCTCATTTTTAATATTTTTTAAATTTTTAACAATATTTGGGTTAATAATTTCATCTGCATCTGAATAAATAATTAAATCATCTTTATCAATATCCATTAATCCATTTTTTAAAAAGTCTCTTTGATAGTCTTGTCTTTCCCAAATACCAAGCTTTTTTGGAAATTCATCTATTTTTAAATATATTATTTTTTCACTAAAATTTTTAAATCTTTTATGATCGAATAAATAACCTTTAGAATTTCCTCTATGATCATAATATGACTCACAAATAACAAAATAATCTACAAACTCATTTAAAATATTTAGTCTTATTTCTGTAAGTAAGTTTTCATTGAAAAATATAAAACAATCATAAATTTTCATTTTGTACCTTTTATTTTTAAAACTCCTATAAATGCTTCCTGAGGAATTTCAACTTTACCAAATTGTTTTGATCTAGCTTTTCCTTTTTTTTGTTTCTCTAGAAGCTTTCTCTTTCTATCTGAGGCACCACCACCATGAATCTTGGTTAAAACATCTTTCTTAAAGCCCTTAATAGTTTCTCTTGCAATTATCTTTCCACCAATTGCAGCCTGAACAGGTATCATAAAATTATGTCTAGGAATTAAATCTTTTAATTTTTCACATACTTCTCTGCCTGTTCTTTGAGCAAAATCTTTATGTATCATCATAGCAAGAGCATCTACTGGTTCTCCATTTACTAAAATTCCAAGTTTAACTAAATCTCCCTCTCTGTGTTCTAAAATCTCATAATCAAAACTTGCATAGCCGCTCGTCATAGATTTAATTCTATCATTAAAATCAAAAACAACTTCATTTAATGGAAGTTCATAATTTAAAACTGCTCTATTTCCAGAGTATGATAAATTAATTTGAATACCTCTTTTATCCTGACACAATTTAATTATTGAACCTAAATATTCATCTGGAGTTATAATTGTTGCTTTTATCCATGGTTCTTCAATTGAGCTAATTAGTGTTGGATTTGGAAGTGTTGATGGATTTTGTAAGTCTATAATTTTTCCATTATTTAAATTAACTTTATAAACAACTCCTGGAGTTGTTGTTAATAAATTTACATCAAATTCTCTTTCTAATCTCTCAGTAATTATCTCAAGATGAAGTAATCCTAGAAATCCACATCTGAAACCTAAACCTAAAGCCGATGAAGACTCTGCTTCAAATGAAAAACTTGCATCATTTAATTGTAATTTAGCTAATCCATCTTTCAATTTTTGATATTCCGAACTATCAACGGGAAATAAACCACAAAATACTACTGGTTTGCTAGGCTTAAAACCAGGTAAAGCACCTGTTAAAGGTTTAGAAGCATCACAAATAGTATCTCCAACTTTTGTTTCTGATAAAACCTTTATTCCAGTTGTTATAAAACCTATTTCTCCAGTATTTAATTCCTCTATATCTTTTGCTTTTGGAGTAAATACTCCTACTTTTTCAACTAAGTAATCTTGATTTGTTGAAAGCATTTTAATTTTCATGTTTTTAGTAATCTTTCCATTAATAATTCTTACTAAAATTACTACACCAAGATAAGTATCATACCAACTATCAACCAATAAACATTTTAAATCTTCAGTTAAATTTCCCTTAGGACCTGGCAATTGTTTTATAATTTGCTCCAAAATTTCATCTATACCTTCTCCGGTTTTTCCTGAACAAGGAACTGCATTTTCAGTATCAATACCAATTACATCTTCAATCTGTTTTTTTGTTCTGTCTAGATCCGAAGCTGGTAAATCTATTTTATTCAACACTGGAATAATCTCATGATTAATGTCTAAAGCTTGATAAACATTGGCTAATGTTTGAGCCTCAACACCTTGGGTACTATCAACAATCAATATAGACCCTTCACATGCATAAAGCGATCTACTAACTTCATAACTAAAATCTACATGTCCAGGCGTGTCAATTATATTTAAAATATAATCTTTACCATTTTTTGCTTTATAATTTAATTTTACAGTTTGTGCTTTAATAGTTATTCCTCTTTCTCTTTCAATATCCATAGAGTCTAAAACCTGCGCTTTCATTTCACGCTCAGTAAGTCCACCACACTTATGGATAATTCTATCAGCTATTGTCGATTTACCATGATCTATGTGGGCAATAATTGCAAAATTTCTTATGTTATCAATAGTGCTCATTTTAATTATTAAGATCGAATTTTAGCACCAGTTTTATTTTCTACTGTATCGATAATCAATTTATTTACTTTTTCTAAATCTTTATCATTTAAAGTTTTAGTCATTGACTGAATAATTACATTTAAAGCAATTGATTTCTTGCCAGTAGGGATATTTTCACCTTCATAAACATCAAAAATATTGACATCTCTAATAAGTTCTTGATCAACATTTAAAATAATTTCAATAAGTTCCTGAGATTTAAAACTTTTATCAATTATAAAAGCAAAATCTCTTTCAGATTTTTGAAAATCAGATACTTGATATATATTTTTTTGATCTTTAAGAGATTTTTTTGGTTTTTTTAAATTATCTACAAATATTTCAAATCCTAAAAGAGTTTCAGTTTTAATATCAATTTTGTTTAATATATTAGGATGAATTTCTCCAAAATATGCCACAACTTTTTCTTTTTCTTTATTTAAAAAAACACGCCCTGATTTACCTGGATGATAATAATTTGGGGTTTGATCATCTATAAAAATTTTTGATTTGTCGTAGCCTGCTTCAACTAAAGTTTGAATAATATCTTTTTTAATATCAAAGACATCAAAGTTTCTGTCTTTTTCTATCCATGATAATCTTGAAGCTTTTCCAGAACGCAAGCCACCTATGACTGTTTCTTGATCACCAGGATTTGATCCATAAAATGTAGGACCAATTTCAAATAAGGAGAGATCTTTAATACCCCTGTCTAAATTTTTATTAAGATAAAGGATCAAATTTGAAAAAATTGAATTTCTTAAAACATTAAGATCGGAACTTATAGGATTAACAATTTTAATATTTTTCATATTAGATTTAAACAACTCATTAATTTTAGAATCCGTAAATGACCAGGTAATAGCTTCTTTGTAGCCCTTTGTAGCAATTGATCTTTTTAAAAAATGAAATAATTTTTGAGTTTTATTTAAAGTAGATTTAGATCTTATTTTTAAAGGTTCTATTTTTTTTATTTTATCATAACCATAAATTCTTACTAATTCTTCTACAACATCAATAGGTTGTTCTATATCTGGTCTCCAAGAAGGAACTTTTAGTTTAAAAAAATTTTTATTTTCTTTAACTTCAAATCCTAAATTATTTAAAATCTTTGAAATTTCTTTATTGGAAATTTTAAAACCTGAAATTTTTTCAAACAATTCAATTTGAAACTTAATATTTTTTTTTTTATATTTTCCAATATTTTGAATATCTATATTACTAATTTCTCCCCCACAAATCTCTTTAATTAAATGTGCAGCTTTAATTAAACCTTGTTCAATAGATAGTGGATCAATTCCTCTTTCAAATCTAAATTTTGCATCAGTATCTATATTTAATTGTTTTGATGTTTTTCTAATTGATTTGGGATTAAAATAAGCAGATTCAATTAAAACATTTTTTGTATCAAGCTCAGTTCCGGATCTAGTTCCACCAATTATTCCACCTAGCCCCAACACTCCTGCACTATCAGAAATTACGCACATGCCATCTTCAAGTTTATATTCATTGTTATCTAAAGCTTTAAATTTTTCACCTTTTTTAGAATTTCTTACTACAATGCCTTTTTGAATTTTATCTGTATCATAAGCATGTAACGGTCTATTTAAATCCAACATTACGTAATTTGTAATATCTACAATTGCAGAAATGGGTTTTTGACCTATAGAAATTAACTTATCTTTTAGCCATTTTGGACTTTCTCTATTTTGAACATTGTTTACTAAACAACTCCCAAATGTTGTACAGCCTTGATTTTTTTCTTTTAATATTTTAATTTTTATTTTTTGTTTTGTTTTTGATTTAATTTTATCAATTTTATTAATTTTAAGTTTTCCAAATCCTGCTGTCGCCAAATCTCTAGCTATACCTCTTACTCCTAAACAATCTGGTCTATTTGGTGTAATTGATAAATCAATTAAATTTAAATTATTTTTATTGAAATATTTTTTTCCAATTTTATCTTTATATTTACTGTATTTAAGCTCAGTAATACCATCACTTTCATCTGATAATTCAAGTTCTGAATCGGAACAAAGCATACCATGTGAAGTCACGCCTCTTATTTGCGTTACAACAAGTTTCATTTTATTTTTTGGAATAATAGCTCCAGGAGGAGCATAAATAGTCAAAAGTCCTTCTTTTGCATTTGGAGCACCACAGACAACTTTGATTATTTTTTTTTCACCAATATCTACATCACAAACCTTTAATCTATCTGCGTTTGGGTGTTTTTCAGTTCTGACAATTTTTGATACTATAAACTTATCTAAATCTAAAGATGTATTTCCTATTCCCTCAACTTCCAAACCTATATCTGTTAATTTTTCTAAAAGTTGATTTTCAGAATTTTTTGTTTGAAGATGATCTTTCAACCAATCATATGTAATTTTCATCTACTCAACCCTCTATAATTAGTTGGGACATCCAATGGGTCAAAACCAAAATGGTTTAACCATCTATAATCACATTCAAAAAATGATCTTAAATCATTAATACCATACTTTAGCATTGCTAATCTATCTATACCAATGCCAAAGGCATAACCTTGAAACTTTTCTGGATTTACTTTTACATTTTTAAGAACATTTGGATGTACCATTCCACATCCTAAAATTTCTAACCACTTATCGCCTTCTCCAATTATTATTTTACCATCTTTAATTTGATATCCAATATCAACTTCTGCTGAAGGTTCTGTAAAAGGAAAATGACTTGGTCTAAACCTCATCTTAATTTTATTAACTTCAAAAAATTCTTTAATGAAATAATTTAAATACCCTTTTAAATGGCCCATGTTTATATCTTTATCTATATGGAGACCTTCAACCTGATGAAACATTGGAGAATGTGTTTGGTCACTATCTGATCTATAGGTTCTTCCTGGTGCAATTATTTTAAATGGTGGTTTATCTTTTAGCATAGTTCTAATTTGAACTGGTGAAGTATGAGTTCGTAATAATTTTTCTTTTTTTTCATCCAAATAAAAAGTGTCATGCATATCTCTCGCTGGATGATGTTCGGGTGTATTTAATGCAGTAAAATTGTTATATTCGTTCTCAACATCTGGACCTTCTTCAACACTAAACCCTATTTCTGAAAATATTGAAGATATCTCATCAATTGTTTGTGATACTGGATGTATTTTTCCTCTAACAAAATTTCTTTCAGGTAAAGTTACATCAATTTTTTCTTTTTTTAATTTTTCATTTATTTCATTAATTTCAGCTTCATTAATTTTTGAATTTATTAAGTTTTGAAACTCGTCTTTAATAATATTTAAGTCCGAAGCAAATTTTTTTCTTTCAGAATCTGCAATTGTTCCAATTTTTTTAAATTGTGATGAAACCAATCCATTTTTTCCAAATAGATCTGTTTTAATTTGATTTATCTCTGAAACATTTAGTTTCTTATTAAGTTTAGATAAAAATTCCTCTTTTATTTTTTTAAGATCTGACATCCTTACAGATTATTTCTTCAGTAAAATAAAACAATAGCGAAGATTAATTTAAAGCAGATTGTGCTTTTTGAACAATGGTTTTAAAGGCTTCTGGGCTATCATAAGCTATCTCTGCTAGAATTTTTCTATCAATTTTTATTCCACATTTATTTAATCCATTAATAAATTTAGAATACGTTAAACCTTCAGCTCTAACGCCTGCATTTATTCTTTGTATCCAAAGAGATTTAAAATCTCTTTTTTTATTCCTACGGTCTCTATAAGCATATTGCATAGCTTTTTCCATAGCTTGCTTCGCAACTCTAATGGTATTTTTTCTTCTTCCCCATTGACCTTTAACAGTCTTTAAAACTTTTTTATGTTTAGCTCGACTAGTTACACCTCTTTTAACTCTTGCCATTTTAACCTCTTAAACTGTAGGGCATATAAGACTTAACAATTTTTCCATCTTGTTTTGACATCGTTGTTGTACCCCTTAATTTTCTAATTTGAGAATTTGTTCTTTTAATCATTCCATGTCTTTTACCAGCTTGAGCCATCATTACTTTGCCTCTGGCTGATATTTTAAATCTTTTTTTTGCTGAGCTTTTTGTTTTTAATTTTGGCATAATTGAGCGAGGTTATACAAAGATTGATTAAAATTTACAACCTATATTAAGACCTATAAAGGCTGAATTACCATTATCATTTGTTTCCCATCAAATTTAGGATGTAATTCTACCTTGCCAATATCTTTCATATCTTCTTTAATTTTAGTCATAAGTTCATTTCCTAGATGTGAATGTTGAAGCTCACGACCTTTAAATCTTATTGTAAATTTTACCTTATCTCCTTTTGCAATAAATTTTTTTGCATTTTTAACTTTAAATTCATAATCATGAGTTTCCGTTACAGGTCTCATTTTTATTTCTTTAAGAGCAATAATTTTTTGTTTTTTTTTTGCTAAATTTGCTTTTTTTTGAGCATCATACTTAAATTTACCCATGTCCATAATTTTACAAACAGGAGGATTAGTATTTGGTGCTATCTCAATTAAATCAAGACCTTGTTTTTTAGCCATTGAGATAGCCTCATTTGTATTAAGAATACCTAAATTTTCACCATCACTTGAAATAACCTGAACTTCTGGTGAAGAAATTCTATTATTAGATCTTGGACCACGATCCTTAGTTCTTCTTTGAAAATAATTTTGTTTAAAATCTGCCACTTAATTTGAAGGTGCTTTATTTAAAGCAGAGAATGTTTTTAAGAATAGTTTTAGTTCCATATTTTCTTGTTTATTAGAATCCAATCTTCTAATAGTTACCGTGTTACTGTCAACTTCTTTTTTACCACAAATTAACAAAAGAGGTATTTTTGCTAGCGAATGATCTCTTATTTTATAATTTAAGTTGTGTTTTTTTAAATCTGTTATTGAACTTATGCCTACTTCTTTAATTTTTTTACAAACTTCAATTGCATAATCATCAAACTCTTCTGAGACTGGAATTACAACTGTTTGCAATGGTGAGATCCAAAATGGAAATTTCCCAGCATAATTTTCAATTAAAATTCCAATAAATCTTTCAAGAGAACCAAATAATGCTCTATGAAGCATTACAGGAACTTTTTTTTGTTCCATCTCTGTCTACATATGATGCGCCTAATCTTCCTGGTAAATTAAAATCAACTTGAAGAGTTCCACATTGCCAATCTCTTCCAATAGCATCTCTTAAAACAAACTCAATTTTGGGTCCGTAAAATGCTCCTTCTCCCTTATTTATACTGTATTCTAGTTTTGTTGCTTTAACAGCTTTTAATAATGCTGTCTCAGCTTTATCCCAAACACTGTCTTCTCCAACTCTTAAATCTGGTCTATCAGAATATTTTAAAATTACATTTTCAAAACCTAAATCTCTATATATTTCAAGAATAAGATTTGTAACTGTTAAACATTCTTCTGTTATTTGATCTTCAGTACAAAATATATGTGCATCATCTTGGGTGAACGCCCTAACTCTTAGTAAACCATGTAGCGCTCCTGAAGGTTCATACCTATGGACTTTACCAAACTCAGACATTTTTAAAGGTAAATCTTTATAACTTTTAAGACCTTGATTAAAAACTTCTATACAGCCAGGACAATTCATTGGTTTTATTGCAAAAACTTTTTCATCAGGTGTAGTTGAAGTATACATATTCGCACCAAATTTTTCCCAATGACCAGATTTTTCCCATAAGCTCCTGTCTAGAACTTCTGGAGTATTTATTTCCTTATACCCAGCAATGTTTTGTTTCATTTTCATAAAATTTATTAATTTTTGAAATAAAGCCCATCCCTTTTCATGCCAAAAGACAGAGCCAGGACTTTCTTCTCTAAAATGAAACAAATCCATTTCTTTTCCCAATTTTCTATGATCTCTTTTCTCTGCTTCTTCAATTCTTTTTAAGTAGATATCTAAATCTTTTTGACTAGCCCAGCTTGTTCCATATATTCTTTGAAGCATTTCATTATTCGAGTCTCCACGCCAATAAGCACCAGAAACTTTTGTTAATTTGAAAAATTTACCAATTTTTCCTGTTGAAGACAGATGTGGTCCTCTACATAAATCATGCCACTCTCCATGAAAATAAATTGATACCTCTTCATCTTTTGGAATACTTTCTATTAATTCCGCTTTATAGATTTCACCTTTTTTTTTAAAATGTTTAACCGCTTTATCTCTATCCCAAACTTCTCTTTTTGTTTTTTCATCACGATCAACTATTTCTTTCATTTTTTCTTCAATCTTTTTTAAGTCTTCTTCAGTAAAAGGTTCTTTTCTTGCAAAATCATAATAAAAACCATTTTCTATAACTGGACCAATAGTAACTTGTGTGCCAGGAAATAGCTCTTGGACAGCCATTGCTAGAATATGAGCAGTGTCATGTCTGATCGTTTCAAGGCCTTCTTCATTTTTTGAGGTAAATATTTTCACCGAACAATTTTTTTCTATTAAAAAATCTAAGTCTTTAAGTTCACCGTCTACACTTATAACTATTGCCTGTTTTGCTAACGATTTACTAATTTTTTCAGCTACTTCTAATCCAGTAACCTTTTTTTGAAAATCTAAATTTTTTCCATCTGGTAATGTAATTGTGGGCATTTAATTTAATAATTTCTTATACTCTGAATAAGTAGAAAAACACATTTTTTCAACATTAAATTTCTTTATTATGTTTTTTCTTGCTTCTTTACCTATTAATTTAAGGGATGTTTCATCCATTGTTATTGCTCGTATAATTTTTTTACTCAAAGAATTTGGATCTCCAGAATCAAATAAAAATCCAGTTTTTTCATTTATTATTGTTTCATTTGATCCACCAATATTACTAGCAATAATTAATTTTTCCATTGATTGTGATTCTACTGCAACTCGTCCAAAAGATTCTGGTTCTATTGAAGGTGAGATAACAATATCTGAAACATGGTAAGCCAAAGCCATATCTTCACAATGATCTATAAATTTAATTTGATTCGTTAAATGATATTGTTCAGTTAAACTAATTAATTTTTTTTTATATAAATTTCTACCTTGATCACTTCCCAATATTACAACATAAAAAGCCTCATAACCTAACTCAATTTTTACTAAATTTATTGCTTCAATAAGTAATTCTTGTCCTTTCCAAGAAGTAAGTCTTCCAGGTACTAAAATAATTTTCTTTTCTTTATTAATTTTCCATTTTTCAAGAAGTTTTTTTTCATTAATTTCTAGTTTTGTAGATGGATCAAAATAATCTACATTTATTCCTCTAAAAATTACAAGAAGTTTTTTTTTTAAACTTAAAAATTCAGAATAATTTTCTTTTATGTGAGAAAAAATAAAATTTGATCCTGCAATTATCAAATCAGATCTAACCATGACCGAATTATAAAGTTTTTTAAACTTTCCACTAAAATTATATGTACCATGAAATGTTGTAACAAATTTTCTTCCAGTTAATTTTGTTGCTAATAAACATGACCAAGCAGGTGCACGACTTCTAGCATGAACTATTGAAATATTATAAAATAAAATTATCCCAACTAAAATAATTGCATTTAAGACCATCAATAAAGGATTTTTACTATGAACGGGTAATCTAATTAATTTAACTTTTTTTTTATCTACAAATTTAATTAATTCCCCTCCACTAGTTACTATGAAAGATTTACAATTATTTTCTGGTAAATAATGTGCAATATCATAACAGCCGGTTTCTGCTCCTCCATAACCTAATTTTGGTATTACTTGTAAAATTTTTATATTAGACGACATTAGATATGATTATATAATAATAGATAAAACTAATAAACTTTAATGACTAATTTCAATTACTTAAAATTAACTAAATCAAAAAGGATCAGATATTTAAAGCATATACAAAAAAACAGTGACTACATTGTTTTTTTACATGGATTTATGTCAAATTTAGAGGGAAAAAAACCTAAAACCTTTTTAAATTTTGCTAAAAAAAATAAATTTGGATTCCTTGCACTTGAATATTCTGGACATGGAAAATCTTCTGGAAAATTTACAAATGGCAATATCTCAAAATGGACCCGTGAAGCAAATTTGTTGATAAGAAAAATCGTTAAAAAAAATAAAATTATTCTTATTGGGTCAAGTATGGGAGCATGGATTTCTTTAAATCAATTTAAATTTTTTAAAAAACAAATTAAAGGTTTTTTGGGAATAGGTTCTGCACCTGAATTTTTAGATGGCTTGATGTGGAATAAATTTTCATTAAAGCAAAAAAAAAAAATTAAAAAAAATGGTATAATTCAATTAAAACATGGTGATTACGAATATCCAATTACATATCAATTAATTAAAGATGGTAGAAAAAATAAAATTTTAAATAAAAAAATATATAACAGTCTAAATGTAACTATGGTACACGGTAAAAAAGATAATTCTGTTCCATTAATTTACTCAAAAAAAGTTTTAAAAATTTTTAAAAATGCAAAAAAAAGATTAGTAGTTGTAAAAAATGGTGATCATAGTTTATCTTCACCTAAATGGTTAAATTTGTTAAAAAAAGAATTAATGTTAATTATTAACTAACTTCTTTTATTTTCGTTTTAAATGTAATTGGATTTTTTAGTTTATTAATCATTTCTTTTGGACAAACTTGAACAAAATTTTTTATTTCCTCTTCAAAATTAGTTATTATTTTTTTAGATAGTGAAGATCTTGTTTCTTCATAATGTTCTAAAACTAACTTTTTTAAAAAATTCACCCAATATTCTGTTTCAATATTCTGCCATATAACTGATTCAGGATTTACTTTTTTTTCAAATTCTTTAAATTTATCATAAATAAATGCCATACCTCCTGTCATTCCAGCAGCAAAGTTATCTCCTACTTCACCAAGTATAACAGCTGTACCTCCGGTCATGTATTCACATCCATTAGAGTCACATCCTTCAACTACTGTTGTGGCACCAGAATTTCTTACCGCAAATCTATCTCCTGCCTGACCCCCTGCAAAAAGTTTGCCGGATGTAGCTCCATATAAAACCGTATTTCCAATAATTGTATTTTCATTTGAAACTAAATTACTTTCATCTGGAAATTTTATTGAAATTGTTGCTCCTGATAATCCTTTTCCTACATAATCATTTGCATCTCCTTTAAGATTAAGTTTTAAACCTTTTGAGGAAAAAGCACCAAAGGATTGTCCTGCAGAACCTTTAAAATTTAAAGTAAGAAAATTTTCATCCAATTTTTCATAACCATATTTTTTATAAAGATGATGAGAAATTCTAGTACCAACAGCTCTATGAGTATTTTTTATAATAAATTCTTTTTCAATCTTTTCTGAATTATCTAAAAAATTTTCAATTTCAGGCCAAATTTCTTGATCTAAAGTATTAGGCACTTTATTAATTTCTGGATTTTCACAATATCTTTTATTATTTCCTGGGTCAGCTTGAACAAATAATGGATTTAAATCTAAATCATCTAAATTAGGTGAAGCTTTATTTACTTGCATTAATAAATCTGTTCTTCCAATTATGTCATTTAATGATTTAAAACCTAATTCTGATAAAATTTCCCTTACCTCAGAAGCAATAAAAGTAAATAAATTAACTACTTTATCTGGTGTACCTGTAAATTTTTCTCTTAGTTGTTTATCTTGTGTACAAACGCCAACTGGACAAGTATTTGAGTGACATTGCCTAACCATAATACATCCCATTGCAACTAAAGCTGTTGTTGCAACTCCATACTCTTCTGCTCCCATCATCGCAGCAATAACAACGTCTCTACCAGTTTTAATACCTCCGTCTGTTCTTAAAGTGACTTTGTGTCTTAAATTATTTAAAGTAAGAACTTGATTAGCTTCAGTAAGACCCATTTCCCAAGGTATACCTACATATTTAACACTTGTTTGTGGAGTTGCACCTGTACCTCCGTTATGACCTGAAATTAAAATTATGTCTGCTTTTGCTTTAGCAACTCCAGCAGCAATAGTACCAACACCAGAGGAAGCAACTAATTTAACACCAATTCGTGCATTTGGATTTATTTGTTTTAGATCATAAATTAATTGAGCTAAGTCTTCTATAGAGTAAATATCATGATGTGGTGGTGGTGAAATTAATGTTACTCCTGGAGTTGAATGTCTTAATCTAGCAATTTCTTCAGTGACTTTAAAACCTGGCAACTGACCACCTTCACCAGGTTTTGCTCCCTGTGCAATTTTAATCTCTATTTCATTACAATTATTTAAATAATTTACTGTTACACCAAATCTAGCAGATGCTATTTGTTTTACTCTAGAATTTGCACTGTCACCACTTTTCATAATTTTAAATCTGCTTGCATCCTCGCCACCTTCTCCACTACATGAAGCCCCTTTTATTCTATTCATACCTATAGCTAATGTTTCGTGTGCTTCTTTTGATAAAGCTCCATGAGACATGCTCCCACTTCCAAATCTTTTTAATATTTTTTCTATTGGCTCAACTTCAGAAATATCAATTGGGGGTCCTATTTTCTTTTTTCTAAAATTAATTAAGTCTCTTAAATTTATTGGTGGCAATTTATAAATTCCCTCAACATATTTTTTATATGCTGAATAAGAATTTGAACCTACTGCACTTTGTAATAGATGAATTAGTTTGCCTTGATATTGATGTGTTTCACCATTTTTTCTATATCTATAAATTCCACCAATAGGCAATACTGTATCGGTACTTTCAAAAGCTTCTTTGTGAATTTGACGTATTTTTTTTTCAATTCCTGTTAAACCAATTCCTGAAATTTTAGATGTTACACCTGGAAAATAATCATCTACTATAGTTCTGCTTAATCCAACTGTTTCAAAATTACATCCTCCTCTATAAGAGCTTAAAACTGATATGCCCATTTTAGACATAATTTTTAAAAGACCTGCATTCACAGATTTGATATATCTTTGAACACAGTCATCAAAACTATATTGACCAAATAATTTTTTTTCATATCTTTGATATAGACTATCAAAAGCTAAATATGGATTTACAGTTGTTGCACCAACTCCTATTAATGTTGCAAAAGAGTGTGTATCTAAAGCTTCACCCGATTGAACATTTATTGAAACATATCCTCTTAATTTTTTTTCTATTAAAAAAGTATTAATTGCTCCAACACATAATAACATTGGCATTGGCATCTTTTTAGAAGAAAGCTCTTTATCGCTTAAAATTATTTGTGTTATACCTTGTCTAACTGCAATTTCTGACTCTTTTTGTATTCTTTCAATAGCACTGAATAAATTTTCTTCGTTAGAAAAAGTACAATCAATAGATAACGAATTTTTTCCGAAAAAATTTATAAATTTATTAAACTGCGAATTTGATAATATTGGGCTATTTAAAACATATATGTTTTCTTTCGTCAAAGTGTCAAAATCTAAAATATTTCCTAAATTTCCAAATCTTGTTTTTAAACTCATAACTTTATTTTCTCTTAATGAATCAATTGGAGGATTAGTTACTTGGCTAAAATTTTGTCTAAAAAAATGATACAAAGGTCTATATTTATCTGATAATACTGCTAGGGGAGTATCATCACCCATAGAACCTGTTGCTTCTTTTACATCCTCAGCCATCGGATGTAAAATTAATTCCAAATCCTCTAAACTAATACCAAATGTATGCTGTCTTCTTCTTAAATCTTCTCCATAAAAACAATGTTTCTCATTTGAAATTAATAATTTTTCATCCAAGTTAATGATTTGTGAATTAAAATGTTTATATTCTTTTGCCAAATAATTTTTAATTTGATCATTAAAAAAAACTTTACCTTTTTCAATTCTTACTCCAATAATTTCACCCGGACCCAATCTTCCTTTAGATAAAATTTTTTTTTCATTTAATTCAATCATTCCTGTTTCTGAACCAGCAAAAAGAAGTTTATCTTTAGTTATTGTATATCTTAAAGGTCTTAAACCATTTCGGTCGTTTGCAGCAATAACCCATTCATTATCGGTTGCAGCTATTGCGGCAGGTCCGTCCCAGGGTTCCATTGTACTATTTAAAAAATTAAATAATTGCTGATGACTTTTTGAAAGAGTTTTATTTTTTTTTGACCATGCGTCTGGTATTAACATTAATTTAGCTAAAGGTGCTGGTTGACCTGACTTATTCAATAATTCAAAAACATTATCTAACGCAGCTGAGTCTGATACACCTTTTTGGATTACAGGTTTTAAATTATTTAAATTTTCAAATAATGGACTGCTCATTTCTTGTTCATGAACTTTCATCCAATTTTTATTTCCTTTATAAGTGTTAATTTCACCATTATGTGCAAGTGCTCTAAATGGTTGAGCTAAACTCCAACTGGGTGCAGTATTAGTTGAAAATCTTTGATGAAAAATAGCATATCTAGATACAAATCTTTTATCTTTTAAATCTAAAAAGAAATCTGAAATAGTTTCAGCTAAAAACATTCCTTTATAAATAATTGATTTCGAACTAATAGAACAAATATAAAAATTATTTAAAGATAGATTAAAAGCTTTATTTTCAATTTTTTTTCTTGTTTCATAGATTTTTCTTTCCAAATCTTTATCAAGTAAATTTGGGTCATTAGATTTAAATAAAACTTGGATAATTTCTGGCATTGTTTGGAATGCTTTTTCACCCAAAATTTTTAGATTTACGGGAACTTGTCTCCAACCATAAATGCTAAAATTATTTTTAGTTAATTCACTTTCTACAATTGTTTTACAGCTTTCTTGAGAAGAGTAATCATTTCTTGGCAAAAAAATCATACCAACACAAATTTCAGAATTATCATAATCATGTCCAGTGACTTCTATTTTTTCTATAAAAAAATCTTTTGGAATTTCCAAATGTATTCCTGCGCCATCCCCTGTTTTTCCATCTGCATCCACTGCTCCACGATGCCAAACAGCTTTTAATGCTTCAATTCCATATTCAACAACAGTTCTCGATTTCTTTCCTTCTGTTGATGCAATTAATCCTACTCCACAAGCATCATGTTCCATTTCACTTGAATAAACATGATTTTTACAAAGTAATTTTAAATTCTTTTTATAGTTCTCCATTACGCTACCTTCGATTTTTTTAATTCAATGTTTTCAAGATAAGTTTTAATTGATGAAGCAGCGTCTCTACCGTCTTTGATTGCCCATACAACTAATGATGCACCTCTAACTATATCTCCGGCAGCAAAAACACCTTTTATGTTTGTTTCCATTGTATCAAAGTCAATTTTAATTGTTCCCCATTTAGTTACTTGTAATTCTTGTGAATCAAACAATAATGGCAAATTTTCTGGATCAAAACCTAAAGCTTTAATTACCATGTCTGCTTTAATCTCAAATTCTGAACCTACTTTAATTTCTGGTCTTCTTCTACCAGACTCATCTGGTTCTCCTAATTTAATCTTGTTAACAAGTAAATTTTCAATTTTATTTTTACCTTTAAATTCTTTAGGACTAGATAACCATACAAACTCAACACCTTCTTCTTCTGCATTTGCAACTTCTCTAGCTGATCCTGGCATGTTTTCTTTATCTCTTCTGTAAAGACATTTAACTGACTTTGCTTTTTGTCTTACTGACGTTCTCACACAATCCATTGCAGTATCTCCACCTCCAATAACTACAACATCTTTACCTTCTGCATTTAATATACCTTTATCAAATAATTCTACTTTATCTCCTAAGCCTTTTTTATTTGAAGCAGTCAAAAATTCCATTGCTGGGAAAATATTATTTAAATCATTTCCAGGTAATTCTACTTCTCTTGGTTTATAAACTCCTGTAGTAATTAAAATTACATCATGTTTTTTTCTCAATTGTTCTAAAGTAGCATCTTTACCTACTTCAAAATTTTGAACAAATTCTATACCACCATCTTTTAAAAGTTTTGTTCTTCTCTCCACAACATATTTTTCTAATTTAAAATTTGGAATACCATAAATTAACAATCCCCCAGCTCGGTCATAACGATCATATACAGTAATTTTATATCCATTTTTTCTTAGCTGTTCAGCAGCTGCCAATCCTGCAGGACCCGCTCCAATTATTCCTACACTCTGATCTTTTTCAATTTTCAATGAAATTGGTTTTATCCAACCTTGTTGCCAGGCATTATCAGTAATATATTTTTCTACAGAGCCAATAGTTACAGTTCCATGGCCTGATTGCTCTATCACACAATTTCCTTCGCACAATCTATCCTGTGGACATATTCTTCCACAAACTTCAGGCATGTTATTAGTACTTTGAGATAATTCATAAGCCTCCTTAAGTCTTCCCTCCGCAGTTAATTTTAACCAATCCGGTATATTATTGCTTAGAGGACAGTGAACTTGGCAGAAAGGCACACCACATTGAGAACATCTACTTGACTGTTCTTCAACTTTTTGAGTTATAAACTCATCATAAATCTCTTTAAAATCATCTCTTCTGACATCAACATCTCTTTTAGGTGGAGTTTGTTGACCTATTTTAACAAATTTGAGCATTTTATCAGACATAATTTTTTTAAAGTTTTAGGCAAAATATACATTGTTTTTATTAGTAAAAGAACTATTTGGGTCAGTATTTATGACCTAATTTCATAAATATTTAGCTAATAATCTAGTTAATTTAATATTTGCATACCTAATTTGATCAAATCGAATTCTTTAAAATAAATATTTTTTAAGTTACGACACTTATATGCTGCAAGATTTTATAGAAATACTAATTCTGTCGGCAATTCAAGGTATATCAGAATTTTTACCCGTCAGTTCCTCTGCACATTTAATATTAGTTTCTAATATCTATGATTTTAAAACAAGTTCTTTATTGATAGATATCAGCCTGCATCTAGGTTCTTTATTTGCAATAATATTTTATTTTAAAAAAGATTTATTTGATCTACACCATAACCAAAAGCTTTTATATTTAATTATAATTGGCTCAATACCACTAATTATTTTTGGATATATACTACATACTACTGAACTTATTAACCTTCTTAGAAATATAAAAGTTATTGCATCTACAACTTTATTTTTTGGTATAATTCTTTTCTTTGCTGATCAAAGAAAAACTGATCAAAATATATCAACCGACTTAAATATAAAATCTATATTATTTATTGGTCTATTCCAAATTCTAGCATTAATACCAGGTGTTAGTAGGGCAGGTATTACTATGACAGCAGCTAGATTTTTAAAATTTAACAGAGTTGATTCAAGTAAAATCGCTTTTTTATTATCTATTCCTGCTTTAGCGGGTGCAAGTTTTCTTGGACTTAAAGATGCTTTTAGACAAGCCATTGAAATAAATTATTTGTTAATTATTGCAGTTATTTTATCTTTTTTATTTTCATATATGACTGTTAGATATTTTTTAAGATATATTAATAAATTTTCATTAAATATATTTGTAATATATAGAATATTGGTTGCTTTAGTTTTATTTTTTATAATATATATTTAATTAGTTTTTTTTATTAAAGGTAATAATTGTGATAACAAAACACCACTTAGAATAAAGAAACATCCTAATAAATTATTTATACCTAGTATCTGATTTAATAAAATCCATGCAGCAATAGTTGCAAAAACACCTTCTAGCGAAAAAATTATAGCTGCAGGTGCAGGTGTAATATTTTTTTGAGCATAAATTTGTAATACAAAAGCAAAACCTCCAGATAATATTCCAGCATATAAAATTGAATCTATTTCATTTAAAATATTATCAATTACAAATTCTTCATAAATCAATCCAATTATAAAAGAGAATAAAGCTACCAATAATGTTTGGATTGCACCTAATGTTAAGGGTAAATTATATTTTGTAACAATGATGCCAGTAAAAATAATATGTGTGCTCCAAAACAAAGCTCCTAAAATTACAAGAGTATCTCCTAATCTTACAGTCGCATCATAAAAGTTTGTTAAGAGGTATCCTCCAATCAAACATAAAACTACTGATGGCCATACACTCCAATGAATTGATTTTTTTTTGAATAAAAAAATTATTATTGGAACCATGGGTACATAAAAAATTGTAAAAAAAGCAGCATTTGCTACATCTGTGTAAAGAAGCGCAACTTGTTGTAAAGCAGAACCTAAAAAAAGTGATAATCCAATCAAAAAAGAGAGAATTGCAAATGTTTTAAAATCTAATTTAAACTCAGATTTAAATTTTTTTACCTCAAATAAAAATGCCAGAGGAACAATTGCTAAAAATCCTACAAAAAATCTAACTGCATTAAAAGTAAATGGACCTATGTCGTCCATACCAGTATCTTGTGCAATAAATGTAGTTCCCCAGATAAATGTACATAGTAAAGCACTAAACAGTGAAAGAGTTTTTGACATAATTATAATTAAACAGCTAGTTTATAAGCAAAGTTTTTACCTAAATTATCTTTTAAATCATTATTAAAACGAGCTGCTTCTGCACCATCTATTATTCTATGATCATAAGATAAAGATAAAGGCAACATTGTTCTTGTAACAAATCTTCCATCTAGATAAACTTGTTTCTTTTCAGACTTACCAATACCTAAAATAGCAACTTCAGGATAATTAATTATTGGAGTAAAAAAAGAACCTCCAATTCCTCCTAAGCTTGTAATTGTCATTGATCCGCCAAATAACTCTTTTTTATCAATCTTAAGATTTCTACATTTTTCACTTAATTTTTTAAGTTCATCACTTATTAAAGAAATATTTTTATTTTCAGCATTTCTTAATTTAGGAACCATTAATCCGTGCGGTGTATCTACAGCTATACCAATATGAAAGTATTTTTTAATTGTCATTTTTCCTTTTTCAATTTCATCTATAGAAGAATTAAAATTTGGAAATTTTTTTAATGAAGCTGTTAATGCTTTTACAATAAATGCTAACGGAGTAATTTTTTTTCTTTCGCCAGTGTACATATCAGTTAATGAAGTTCTAAATTCTTCCATTTCAGTAATGTCTGCTTGATCATGATTTGTAACGTGTGGAATATTAGTCCATGAATTCATCAAATATTTTGATGATAATTTTTTAATGCGTGGTATGTCTTTTACTTCAACGTCTCCAAATTGTTCATGAGTATATTCTAACTCCACTTTATCAGTTTTTTTTATCCTCAGCTTTAAAATTATTATTAGATCTTAATGATACAAAATATTTAATATCACTTTCTATTATTCTACCGCCTCTCTCAGTTCCTTTAACCTGATTTATATCTACTCCAAGTTCTCTAGCAAACTTTCTAGCTTTTGGTGAGGCTGAAACTTTAAATGAAAAATCCTTTTTTATTAAATTAGATTCTTTATTATTATTCTCAAACGTTGGGGTATGATAAACAACTTTTTTATCATCATTATTTGTTTTTATAATTTCTGTTTTTTTTTCTAAAACTTTGCTTATTTCTAATTCTAATATTTTGTCACCTTCTGAAACTTTATCTCCAATTTTAACATTTAATGATATTACCTTTCCATCTAATGAAGATGGAATTTCAACACTAGATTTATCACTTTCAATTGTTATTAAAGGATCATTTTTTTTAATTTCTTGACCTTTTTTAACTAGTACTTCTATTACCTCAACATTTTTAAACTCCCCTATGTTTGGAACTTTTATATCTTTTTTTGTCATTCTATAATTTTGTTGGCATTGGTCTTTCTGGATCAATTTTATATTTTTTAATTGCCTCTGATGCATACTTTGATGCTATTAGCTGCTCCTTAGCAAGCACACTTAATCCATAGGTAACTATATGATTTTTATCTACTTCAAAAAATTTTCTTAAATTTTCTCTAGTATCACTTCTTCCAAATCCATCTGTTCCTAATGAATAAAAACTTTTATTATTTACATATGGTCTTATTTGATCAGAATTCATTCTCATATAATCAGATGCTGCTAATATAGGGCCCTCAGATTTTCCTAAACATTTTTCAACATAAGATTTTTTTAACTTCTTATCTGGATTCAAAAGATTATATCTTTCTGTTTCTAATCCATCTCTTCTAAGTTCATTAAAGCTTGTCACACTCCAAATTTCACTGTCTATTTGATATTCTTTTTGGAGTATTTCGGCACCTGCAATCATTTCTCTTAATATTGTACCTGATCCAAGAAATTGGATCTTTGTTTTTTTATGTTTGTTAAATTCTTGAATCTTATACATTCCTTTTAAAATTCCTTCTTCACAGTCTTTTTCATTTGGCATTTTGGGATGTGGATAGTTTTCATTCATCGTAGTAATGTAATAAAAAATATTTTCTTTTTTCTCGTGCATTCTTTTTAATCCCTCTCGAAAAATTACAGCTAATTCATAGTGAAAAGTTGGATCATATGAAACACAGTTTGGTATAGTTGATGCCATCAAATGACTATGACCATCTTGATGTTGCAGTCCTTCACCTGCTAATGTGGTTCTTCCTGCTGTTGCACCAATTAAAAAACCTCTAGATTGGCTATCGGCACCAGCCCAGGCAAAATCTCCAATTCTCTGAAAACCAAACATAGAATAAAACAAATAAATTGGAATCATTTCTATATCATGATTAGTATAAGAAGTACCTGCTGCAATCCAAGAAGACATTGCTCCCGCCTCTGTTATTCCCTCTTCTAATACTTGACCACTTTTTTCTTCTCTATAAGAGCTTAGCTGAGCAGAATCCTCTGGTTCATACTTTTGACCTTCATGAGCATATATTCCTACTTTTTGAAAAAAACCCTCCATTCCAAATGTTCTTGCTTCATCAGGGATAATTGGAACCAACCTTGGCGCTACATTTTTGTCCCTTAAAAGACTAGTCAACATTCTAACTAAAGCCATTGTTGTGGACATCTCTTTCTTACCAGTAGACTCTTTCATATTTTCAAAAATATTTTTAGGTGGAACTTTTATAGGTTTTGCATAAGTTGTTCTTTCTGGAATAAACCCACCTAGCTGAATTCTTCTCTCTTTGATGTATTTTATTTCTGGTGAATTTTGATCAGGTTTATAATATTCAATATTTCTTACTTGATTATCAGTCAGCGGAACATCAAATCTATCTCTGTAATACATCAGATCATCTATATCTAATTTTTTAGTTTGATGGGTTGTATTTACACTCTCTCCACTTTTGCCCATTCCATAACCTTTAATAGTTTTAGCAATTACTACTGTTGGACTACCAATATTTTTGGAAGCCTTATCATAAGCGGCAAAAACTTTATGAGGGTCATGACCACCTCTGTTTAATCTCCAAATATCTTTATCAGATAAGCTAGATACTAGTTTTTTTGTTTCTGGGTATTTACCAAAAAAATTTTCTCTTACATAAGCGCCATTTCTTGCTTTCATGGCTTGGTACTCTCCATCAACAGTTTCGTTCATAGTTTTAATAAGATGACCTGTTTTGTCATTTGCTAATAATGGATCCCAATAAGATCCCCATATTACTTTAATTACATTCCATCCACCGCCTCTAAAAATTCCCTCTAACTCTTGAATTATTTTTCCATTTCCTCTAACTGGCCCATCTAATCTTTGTAAATTACAATTAATTACAAAAATTAGATTATCTAATTTTTCTCTTGCTGCTAAACCAATTGCTCCTAAAGATTCTGGTTCATCCATTTCTCCATCTCCTAAAAATGCCCAAACTTTTCTCCCCTCATCTTTTATTAAACCTCTATTAATCAAATACTTCATATATCTTGCTTGATAGATTGCTAACATTGGGCCTAGTCCCATCGATACGGTTGGAAACTGCCAAAAGTTTGGCATTAACCATGGATGAGGATAAGAAGATAATCCACCTGGATTAACTTCTTGTCTAAAACTATCTAATTGCTTTTCATTAAGTCTTCCTTCAAGAAAAGCTCTTGCATACATACCTGGTGCACTATGACCTTGAAAATAAATTAAGTCACCTCCAAATTTATTATTTTTTGCTCTCCAAAAATGATTCATTCCAACATCATATAGAGTTGCCGCAGATGCGAATGTTCCAATATGACCTCCAAGTTCTGGAAATTTTTTATTTGCTCTAACCACCATTGCAGCTGCATTCCATCTTATAAGTGATCTAATTCTTCTTTCTATATTTTGATCACCATTAGATTTTTTTTCATCCATTACAGGAATTGTATTTATATAAGGAGTGTTTTGTGTATAAGGAATATTTGCTCCTTCAATATACGCTTTATTAATTAATTCCTTTATTAAATAATGAGCTCTTTGATTTCCATCTTTTTCAATTACTGCAGATAAAGACTCTAACCATTCATTAGTTTCAAGAGGATCAATATCACCTTTATTTACAGCTTGAATTATTTCAGGTTTTTTTTCTTTAACTTTTTCATTTTTTTGTTTTTGAGATTTCTTCAAAGAAATTTCAGCCTCTTGTATTAAATTTTCAGTATTTTTTGGTACAGTTTCTGATGCTGAAGAAGAACTCTTTGCACCTGACACAATAAGTAATAAATCACCTTTTGAAACCTTGTCTCCAATTTTTACTTTTATTTTTTCTATTATACCATCAATAGTAGATGGAATTTCAACACTCGACTTATCACTTTCAATTGTTACTAAAGGATCATTTTTTTTAATTTCTTGTCCCTCTTTAACTAAAATTTCAATCACTTCTACATTTTCAAAATCACCAATGTCAGGAACTAATAATTTTTCGGTCATCTATTTATGTCTTATACACTATAAAAGTATAGTAAATTGCAAATTTCAACACATTCTGTTCAATTTTTTGACATTCTTTAAAGGCAACTTATAAAAATGATAAAAAAGTTATTAAAAATACTTATTCAACCAAAAGTTAGTACTTACATAGATGCTAAAATATGGATACAAAAAATTCTATTAGAAGAAAAATACGGAAAAATTAATTCCTAAACTCTTTCAACGCATAAAGCTATACCCATCCCTCCACCTATACAGAGTGTTGCACAGCCTTTATTTTTATTTTGTCTTTTCATTTCATGTATTAATGTTACTAAAATTCTAGCTCCTGAAGCCCCAATAGGATGACCAAGAGCAATAGCTCCCCCATTAACATTTACTTTATCATGATCAATACCTAGTTCACGAATTACTGCAATACTTTGAGCGGCAAAAGCTTCATTAATTTCAAACAAATCAACTTCTTCTAAATTCCATTTTGCTTTTTTAACTGCTTTACGAACAGCATCTATAGGTCCCAAACCCATTAGTGAGGGATCTACCCCAACTGAAGCCCAAGATACAATTTTGGCTAATGGCTTAATTGATTTTTTTTCTGCTTCTTCTAAAGTGGTTAGTAATAAGGCTGCAGCTCCATCATTTATCCCTGAAGAATTTCCTGGAGTAACAGTTCCATTATCTTTAAAAACAGTTTTTAATTTTTCTAAGTCAGATAATTTTAAACCACTTCTTGCATGCTCATCTTTGTTAAGAATATTCCCATCTTGATTTATTTTAATTAATTCCTCATCAAATTTATTATCAATAATTGCAGTTTGTGTTTTTTTTTGAGATTTTAATGCAAATTCATCTTGTTCCTGTCTTGATATATTAAATTTTTTTGCAACATTTTCTGCTGTTACACCCATATGATAATTGTTAAATGCATCTATCAAACCATCATTAATCATTGTATCTACTAATTTATCTTCTGAAATCTTTTTTTTATCTCTATAAAAAATTGAGTGTGGAGCTATTGACATATTTTCTTGGCCTCCAGAAATTACATTTTTTGCATCTCCTAATTTAATTGATTGATAACCTGAAATTACAGCTCTAAGTCCAGACCCACATACTTGGTTAACTATATAAACTGGTTTTGAAATTGGAATACCTGCATTTATTGCAGCTTGTCTCGCTGGATTTTGTCCTCCACCAGCTGTTAATACTTGACCCATAATAACCTCATCAATTTCATCTTTATTAAATTTAGATTTTTTTAAAACTTCTTTTATAACTATTGATCCAAGTTGATCAGATTTGATATTTTTTAATGAACCTTTATAAGTGCCTATTGGCGTTCTCACAGCACCAACAATAACTACTTCTTTTGATTTATCGTTCATAAATTTTAAATTTGTCTTATTATTAAAATATACTAAAAATTAATGTACTGTAATTAAATAAAATTAAAAATGCGCCTGTAGCTCAACTGGATAGAGCGCTTGGCTACGGACCAGGAGGTTCTGGGTTCGACTCCTAGCAGGCGCACCATAAAAAGGTGTAATTATGTTTAAATGGCTAATGAATGCTTCTCTTCAAATGTCAGTAATATACTTCTTCATAATCATTTTTATAATTTTATTAATTTTAACTTTTTTATTATAAAAAATTATGTCTGAAAAATTTGAACAAATTAGTTTGAAACCAGGTTTTATGAAACATAATGGTGGTGTGATGTTTAGGAGTATTTCTGATAGTGAATATGAATTTAAATCTTCTATAAATAAAAATCATTTAAATGCTGCAGGTATTACTCATGGAGGATATTTATCAGCCTTAGTAGATGCTGGAGCTGGAACAGCGGCACATAGGTCGGTCGATAATGCTCCTTGTGTAACCATTTCATTAGAACTAAAATTTATTGGAACATCAAAATTAGGAGATGAAATCATTGGTCGAGTAAAAATTCTAAAAAAAACAAAAACATTAGTGTTTTTATTATGTGATTTAAAATGTAATAATAAAATTATTACCTCAGCTTCAGGAGTTTGGAAAATTTTAAAAGTTAAACCTTCAGATCTTGGTCCTGGCGGTTAAATTTTTTCTTTTAGAATTTAAGTAACCAAAGATAAATAGTAAAAGAATTGCCAATGGGTAAATAATAGCTTTAGAAGGTCTATCAGTATTTTCTATTTTAAACTCGCTAATATAATCACCCATTTCAAATCCACTTTTTTTAGCTTTTCCATTCCATTTAAGAGTATCAACAATATATTTGTTATTTTCCTCAATAATATTCATGCCATAATTTTCAATACTATACTCTGTCTCAAAAGTATTTTTATTAATAACAAATAGCTTATACCTCTCTCCATATTCTGTGATTCTTGTTACTTTAAACCGAACTTCTTTTTTTGGATCTAAAGTTATTTCATTAATTTTATTAAAATCTACATAATCATATTTAGGATAAAATTTATTGAGTACAAATTCAGGTGAAAGTAATGAAATAGATATAAATAAGAAAATTATTATTTCATACCATCTAAGTCTATTTATAAACCACCCTTGAGTTGCTGATGTAAATACTAAAATACCAGCTAAAGATGTAGCTATCACTGTAAGCGCATGCCAAATATTTTCTATGCCTATTAAGAGAAGCTCATGATTAAAAAGAAAAACAATTGGTAAAATTCCAGTTCTCAAACTATACCAAAACGCTTGAACACCTGTTCTTAATGGATCTCCACCAGAAATGGCAGCGGCAGCATAAGACGCAAGTCCAACTGGAGGTGTTACATCTGCCATTAAACCAAAATAAAAAACAAATAAATGAACCGCAATTAATGGAAATATAAATCCTGATGCATTACCAACATCAACTAAAACAGTAGCCATTAATGATGCAACCACCACATAGTTTGCGGTTGTTGGTAAACCCATTCCAAGTAATAAACATAATATTATTGTTAAGAACAATAATATTACCACATTATCTTTTGCAATTGACTCAATTACTATTATTAAATTTGTACTTAGTCCCGTTGATCCAACAGCACCCACAATAATACCTGCAGTTGCAATTGCAATACCAACCCCAACCATATTCAAAGCACCTTTTTCAAATCCTATTATTGTTTGATTAAACCAAACTTTTAAACCATTTTTATAATCACTCTCTTTAATTATTTTATTAATCAAATTTACAAATATTAAAGAAATAGTTGCATAAAAAATTGAATATGATGCAGTAAATCTTAAATAAACTAACATGTAAATTAATACAAAAATTGGAACTAAAAAATGTAATCCTGATAAAAAAGTTTTCTTCAAATTTGGAACATCAGAATCTTCCATTCCTTTCAAATTTAATTTTAATGCTTCTAAGTGAGATATATAAAATAAAGCTATGTATGAAATAATAGCAGGTAAAAATGCATGCTTAACAACTTCAAAATATGTAACACCAATAAAACTAGCCATTACAAATGCCGCTGCACCCATAACTGGAGGCATTATTTGACCATTTACAGATGAAGAAACTTCAATTGCTCCTGCTTTCTCTTGAGAAAAACCAGTTTTTTTCATTATAGGAATTGTAAAAGTTCCTGTTGTAACTGTATTTGCAATTGAAGATCCTGAAATTAAACCTGTCATTCCTGATCCAAGAATGGCTGCCTTAGCTGGTCCACCTCTCATTTTTCCAACCATTGCAAAGGCTAAATCTAAAAAATATTTACCACCGCCAGCTGTCTCTAAAAGAGCCCCAAATAATACAAATAAAAAAATAAAATCAACTGATACCCCAATTGGTATTCCAAATATCGCTTCTTGATCTAACCATTGAAAACCAACTAATCTATTTAACGACAATCCTCCATGAGAAATTATTTCAGGTGCATATCTACCAAAATATGAAAATAATAAAAAACAAATTGCAATAATTACTAAAGGTAAACCAATAGCTCTTCTTGTAGCTTCTAAAAGTATTAAAATTCCAGAACTTCCAATTATTAATTCTATAGGTAGATTAAAGTTTTCACCAACTCTAATGCTTAATAAAACCCCACCTCTTTCAACAAGTTGATCATAAAAAAAATAAATATAAAGACAGGAAAATGCTCCTATAAAACTTATAATAACGTCTATTATTGAAATTCTTTTTCCTTTGGAAATTGGATAAATTAAAAAAGCTAAACATAATGCAAATCCTAAATGGATTGCTCTTGCAGGCAATCCTTTAAACATTCCAAAATTAAATAAAAAAGGAAATGGCGAAGCATACCAAAGTTGAAATAAAGACCAAATAATTGCAATAGCTGCAACTACTTTTAAATGAACTCCTGTTAAATTTCTTGTTGGAGATAAATCTTGATTTATTTTAGTTTTAATTTTTTCACTAAAAGACTGACTCATTGATTTTATCTTATCATAAAAAAAAGGCCCGGTAAAAATACCAGGCCTTTTAATTAATTTTAAAGCCTAAATTACATTAATCCAGCTTCTTTATAATATTTAATTGCACCAGGATGTAATGGAGCAGATAAACCATCTTTAATCATGTTTTTCTTTTCCAAAAATCCAAAAGCAGGATGTTGTTTTTTAAAATCATCAAAATTTTCCATCACAGCTTTTGTTACTAAATACACTAACTCATCAGGAACATCTGCACTTGTAACTACAGTTGCTTTAACACCAAAAGTAGTAGCATCTTTCTTTTGTCCAGTATATGTACCTTTAGGTATTACAGCTTTTGCGTAGTAATCAGCACCATCAATTAAACCTTGAACCTCTTTACCAGTCAAATTAATTGGTGAAGCTTTTGCAGCACAAGTTGCTGCTTGTTCCATAGCTCCATTAGGAAAACCTACAGAATAACCAAAAGCATCTATTTTACCATCACACAAAGCTTTTACTTGCTCTGAAGAAGTAAGTTCAGTCGTTGACTTAAAGAAACTATTATCAACTCCCATGGCTTTCATAAGTTCTTCCATAGTTCCTCTTTGCCCTGAACCAGGATTACCAATATTAACAACTTTTCCTTTTAAACCAGAAAAGTTTTTAATCTTTGCTTTTTTTCTAGCCCAAATTTGAAAAGGTTCATTGTGAACTGAAAACACTGCTCTTAAATTACTGAATTGTTTTCCTTCCCATTTACTTGATCCATTAACCGCATGGTATTGCCAGTCTGATTGTGCAACACCAAATTGAAACTCTCCAGCTTTAATTTGACCAATATTATAATTTGATCCACCAGTTGATGGAGCAGTACATCTGTAAGCTTTAGCAGTACCTTTTTTTCTTCCATGTTCTGCACTTATTGCTGATTTATGTAACATTTTACATATAGCGTTACCTGTTTGGAAATACACTCCTGTAGGCCCGCCTGTTCCTATCGTGAAGAACTCTGCTGATTTTGCTATACCTGTAAAAGATAAAGAAGCCACAAAAATTAACAAAGCACTAGATAGAGATGTTATTATTTTTCTCATTTTTCCCCTCCGTATAACTTTATTTATATTTAAATTGTAACAGTAAT
>CACFSG010000006.1 GCA_902568875.1 uncultured Pelagibacteraceae bacterium | reverse complement strand
ATGGATCTATGTTAAATAGTGATGGAAAATTACAAGATATACAGCTTCGATACAGAGGAGATAATCCTCAAAATTGGTTATTAGAAAAAAAAAATTTAAGATTAAAAACAAGAAAAAAAGAAATGCACGATAGAAGAAGGTATTATGAGTATACAGGTTTTGATTTGGAGCTGTTCCCAATCAATAATATTGCAAAAAGAATGGGGATTTTAACCAATAACTCTAAATTAGTTGAATTATATATAAATGGACAAAGCAATGGTGTTTTTATGCAAGATGAAAGATTTGATGAGAATTATTTACGGCGAAATAAAATTATGCCGATAAATCTTTATAAAGGCGAGAATCATAATGTGGAAAAAAGAATTGGTCTCGATGAAAATTTATATAATAATCCAGGTTTGTGGGCTAAAACAGCAATTTTTAATCAAAAAGATTTAAATGATAAATCAGATTTAAAAAATTTTTTAACTACTCTTCAATCGGCAGAAGTAAGAAAAGAAGATTTTAATAATTTACTTGAATACATAGATTTAGATACATGGGCTAACTACTTATCTTTTATGATCTTAACAAAAAGCTATCAGGCAGATCATTTTCATAATGTTCGTATAGCTATTGATCCTTGGAATGGACATGTTTATCCAATTTTACAGGATCCACATCCAGTAAAAATTGATAATAAAATTTATACATTAGAATATTCAAAAGACGATTTAATTTCATTATTAAACAGAAACAGTGAGTTTATTGACAAAAAATACAATAAATTACTCAATTATGTTATTGATACAAAAATTTTATCTGAGGAAATTAGTTATTTTGATAAAATTAATAAAAAACTTGCAATATCCTTAAAAAGGGATCCAGAAATTAATGCAAAAAAAATTTTTAAAGATATAGAGATTTTTAAACTGAATCTGAAAAAAACTGAAGAAATAATAAAAAATAAACTATTTACAAAACCATCTGTTAGATGGACCAAAAATTTAGATGAAATAAATATTTTTGTAGAGGGAGAAATGCCGGTTAGCACTATTGAATTAATTTTTGATGATGAAATTCCAAAGTGGGCCGGATTAGATACTAATTATAACGGACTTATTGATGAGGATGAGTATAAATTTTTCTCTAATGAAAACAAGAGTATTATTATACCTGCAAAATTATATGCAAATAGAATTTCTTATAGTTTAAGAAAAACGAATATGTTTGCTAATCCAAATTTTAAGATTGAAGCATCTCCTACAAAATTTAGTATAATTACACAAAAAAATATTAAGCCAAATAATATACGGGCTCAAAATCCTTTCTCTCAAGAAAAATTTTTTATAAAATATTTTTCAAATTTTGACGCAGCTGAAACCAATAAATTTAATAATGTTATCTTTGACAAGGAATTGCTAGATAACAATAAAAAGATTAAAAGTATTTCAGGTCAAATAAAGGTCAAAAAGAATTTAGTTTTTACTAAACCTGTAGAAATAAGCCCCGGGACTCAATTTTTAATAAGTGAAGGTTCTCATGTAATATTTAAAAACAAAGTGATAGCAAATGGTACTGTTGAAAAACCAATTATATTCAAAAGAGATAAAGAAAACAGCAAACCTTGGGGTTCAATAAGTTTAATCGGAAAAAAAACAACTAATAGTGAAATTTCAAATATAATTATTGATGGAGGAAGCGGAGGATATTACAATCAAATTAATTTCACATCTATGTTTTCATTACACAATACAAATAATATTTTTCTTAAAAATTTAAGATTAATTAATCATTCAAAATATGATGATATGATGCATGTTATTTATTGTGATAATATAATTATTAACAATGCTGAATTTGTGAATGCTCCTGCAGATGCAATTGATGTAGATATTTCAACCAATGTAAGGATCACTAATTCAAAATTTATAAATTCAAAAAATGATGGAATTGATTTTATGGAAAGTGTGGCATTAGTAGACTCTTCGGTTATTTCTGGCTCTAGAGACAAAGGATTATCTATAGGTGAAAGTTCTAATGTGCTTATATATAATACATTACTTGAAAAAAATAATATCGCTTTAGCAGTAAAAGATAAATCTAAAGCTAAAGTTCTCCATGTAAATTTTAAAGATAACAAAACTCAATTAAGTGCGTATAAAAAAAATTGGCAGTATGGAGGAGGTGGTAGTGCTCATATTTATAGATCATATTTTTTAGCTGAGGAAAATTTGTTAGAAGTTTCAAAGGAGTCAGACTTAGAGATAAATGATACTTCAATTGTTGGGCCCAAATTAATACAAGGAGAAAATATAAAGTTAAATGATATAGATTTTTTTGATTTGTCTAATAAACAAAAAAAAGAAATCATTTTCAGCGATTTAAAATTGATACATCCAATGTATTCAAAAATATCATCAATTAAAAATAAACATCGAGGTTATAATTTAAAAAATTAAAATTAAAAAATTTAAACATGAAAGAAAATCAATTATTTAAAAGGTATGAATTCAAATATATTTTAAGTAAAGAAATTTCTGATCAAATAGAAGAGGAAGCAAGAAATTTCATGTCTTTTGATAATTTTGTTCAAAAAAAATTAAATAATCAATATTATGTTCGTTCTTTGTATTATGAAAATATATTCTCATCAAATTTTTTTGAAAAAGTTGATGGAATGAAAACTAGAAGGAAATATAGATTAAGAACTTATGGTAAATCATTAGATCCTAATATCCCAATTTTTTTTGAGATTAAAGGAAGAAATTTAGAGAGAACTTATAAAAAAAGAATGAAAGTAGACTATAGATATTTAAATTTTTTTTTAGATAAGAAACTTAATCATAAGCTATTAAATATTTACCCAGGAAATGAGATGATTAAAAATTTTATTTTCGATACATTTAAAAAAGATATAAAACCTTATATTTTAATTGATTATATTAGACGTCCTTACGTTAATAAGTTTGGTTTATATTTCAGGTTAACATTTGATAAGAATTTATTAAGTACAAGAGGAGAAAATATTTTTAATGATAAAAATTCTTTATCATGGCTTGAGTGTAAAGCGGGCTATACAATTTTAGAAGTTAAATTTGATAGAAGTATACCAGCATGGTTTCATAGAATTATACAATCTTATAATTTGAATAGAAAATCCATATCAAAATTTGCTGTTGGTATGACTACTTGTGGTGTTGCAGAGGAGACCTCAGGGTGATCTGATTTTACTCTAAGTAACAATTTTATGAAGAGATTTGGATACAATCTAATTTATAAAAGTGTTCAAGTAATTGGTTGCGGGGGACGGATTTGAACCGCCGACCTTCAGGTTATGAGCCTGACGAGCTACCAGACTGCTCCACCCCGCGGTATTCTTAAATTCTATTTTTTAATTTATTAAGCTTTTTTACTCTTTTTATATTTTCTTGAAGAATTCTTTTTTTCTTTTCAGAAGGTTTTTCATAAGTATTTTTTAACTTTATTACTTTAAAAAAACCATCTCTCTGTAGTTTTCTTTTTAAAACCCTTAAAGCTTGCTCAACATTATTGTCCTTGACTTCTATTTTAATAACTACCTCCAAAAAAATGAGTAATTAGCATTTTTATATTTTTATGTCTATTAATTTTATTCACAATTAAATAGTTATAGTGATTGTTTAAGCTTTTCTTTCTCTTTTCTTTCTCTTTTTATTCTTCTCTCTGCTTTTTCTAAAGCATTAATTAAATCTTTTTGTGTAAATAGATTTAAGGCAACGGGATCTTTAGGGTTTAAATTATTATAATTCCAATGACTTTTATTTTTTATTGAAGTCACAGAATTCTTTGTAATTCCTACCAATTTTGCAATTTGAGAGTCTTTAAGAATATTGTGATGTTTTATTAACCATAAAGCCGAGTCTGGTTTATCTTGTCTTTTTGACAATGGAACATATTTTTTAATTTTTTTTTCTGAGTTTGATATTTCGATATCTGTATTTTTTATTTCTAAGGGTCTAGCTCCATCTTTTGAAGACAATTCAATTTCTTCTCTTGACAACTGTCCAGAAATTATTGGGTTATAAGCCTTAATACCTTTAGCTACCTCACCATCTGCTATACCTTGGACTTCTACTTCATGTAATTTACAAAAATCAGCAATTTGTTTAAATGTTAATGTAGTATTTTCAACTAGCCATACAGCAGTAGCCATTGGCATTAAAGGAGCGTTTGACATTTAATTTTTATTTTCTGATCTAAAGTTTTGGAATTTTTTATTAAACTTACTTATTCTACCTTTGTCCAATAATTTTTGTTTTCCTCCGGTCCAAGCCGAATGAGATTTTGGATCAATCTCTAACTTTAAAAGATCACCCTCAGCACCCCATGTTGATTTTGTTTCAAATTGAGATCCATCAGTCATTTCTACTTTTATAGTGTGGTAGTTAGGATGTATTTTCTTTTTCATTTTGAGACTTATAGCAAAAGAAATTTTTAAAACAATTAAAAGTTGTCTATTTTTTCAATAAATTTTGTATTTATTTCGGTACTTGATGCCAAAACTTTTATATTTCTTGTATTACTTAGATCGATATCGTTAATTATTCCACCTGCTTCTTTTATAATAATAATTCCAGCAGCAATATCCCATAAATTTAAATTATTTTGAAAATATCCATCATATCTTCCAGACGCAACATAAGCCATATCTAGGGACGCACAACCTGATCTTCTATAGATAAGATCTGGTTCTTTGTTTATTTTTCCAGTAGCAAATAAGCATTCATTAATATTGTTTTTTTTGGAAACCCTTATTCGTTTATTGTTGAAAAAAGCTCCATTGTTTTTTTCGGCATAAAATAATTCATTCTTGATCGGATCAAAAATTAATCCAGAAATAATTTCATTATTAAATTGAAGGGCTATAGATATTGCAAAATGAGGTATGCCGTGTAAAAAATTAATTGTTCCATCAATTGGATCTATAATCCAAGTATTGGATTTATCTTTATTTTTTTCCATTCCATTTTCTTCACTTATTATTGAATAGTTTGGTCTAGCTTTTTTTAATTCTTCAATAATTATTTTTTCAGTTTTTATATCTGCATTTGTAACAAAGTCTTTAGGACCTTTTTTAGATACTTGAAGTTTTTCTAATTCTCCAAAATCTCTTATTAATATTTTGGAGGCTTTTTCACTAGCTTTAATCATTATGTTAAGATTGGCTGAGATAGAATTCATAAAATTAAATTTTCTTTATGTATTCTAGATTTCTAGTATCAAGAATAATGTTGTCCCCAGCTTCAATAAAAGGAGGAACTTGAATATTTAATCCATTTTCTAAAGTTGCAGGTTTATAGGAAGAAGATACAGTTTGTCCTTTTAAAGCTACATCGGTTGTTTTAATTTTACAGGTTACTTGGTTAGGCAAGTCTATTTCTATAGGATTTTCATTGTAAAAACTCACAGATACTTCGAGGTTTTCAGTTAATAATTTACCTTTTTCACCAATTAAATTTTTTTTAATTTCTATTTGTTCAAATGTTTTAGGATTTATAAAAAAATATTTGTTATCATCTTCATATAAATAATTAAAATTCGTTTCTTCTAAAGAGGCTTTTTCAACAGATTCACTTGATCTAAATCTTTCATTTAATTTAGTATTTTTATTAACACTTTTCATTTCAACTTGAGCAAATGCACCACCTTTGCCTGGTTTTACGTGTTGAGTTTTTAGTACTTGCCATAAGTCATCTTTATATTCTAACAACATTCCCACTCTAATTTCACTTGCATTAATTTTCATATTAATTTTTTAATTGCTTCTACTGGTTTTAGTTTTTTATTATTCCAAATGTAGCCTGAAATAGCTAAAAAGTTAGCTTTATTCAACAATAGTTTTTTATAATTCTTAAAATTAATTCCTCCAATAGCAACTATTGGCATATTTGTTATTTTTTTGACTTTTTTAATTAAACTAACTGATGCTTTGTATTTAACTTTCTTGGTGCTTGAAAGATTAAAGGCACCAAAAGCAATATAATCAGCATCATCTTTAATAGCTGACTTGGCTAATTTAAGTGAATTATGGCATGTAATTCCAATTATTTTTTTACCCATCAATTTTCTTGCTTTGATTAATTGCATGTCTTTTTGACCTAAATGACAACCATCAGCATTCAATTTTTGAGAAAGTATTACATCATCATTAATTAAAAATTTTACTTTATATTTTTTACAAATTCTAAAAATTTTTTTTCCTAATAATAATTTTTTTTTAAAAGAATTTTTTTTAAGTCTTAATTGAAAAAAACTAACTTTTTTTAATTTTAAAATATTTTCTAAATCATTATAAAAGTTTTTAGAAATTTTATTTGGAGATATGAGGTAAATGAATTTTTTTTTATTTATTCTCAAGTTCTTTAGACCATTTCCCTTGAGCAGCTAATGTATTCATTTTTGCTCTGTGGTTGAATATTTCTTGAGTACCTTTAATATTTTTAATGTTTTTTGACCAAAATTTAAGAGCACTTTGTTGTAGAGCTCTTCCATATGAATAGCTCATTATAAAATTAGTTTTATTTAATTTATTAATTAAATTAAGATTTTCTGTAGCTTCTATCTCAGATTGTCCTCCAGATAAAAAAGCTATTCCTGGAACTTCTGAAGGTACTGAATTTTTTAGACATTCAAGTGTTAATTTAGCAATCTCTTCATTAGAAATTTTTTCTTTAGATTTATTTCCAGCTAAAATCATATTTGGTTTTAGTATTATTCCAGTTAAATCGACTTTATGTAAAATAAGTTCTTCAAAACATTTTTTAATTACTTTTGATGTTTTTTCATAACAATCTTTTGCAGAATGATCTCCATCCATTAAAACTTCAGGCTCTACTATTGGAACCATGTTACATTCTTGAACTAGTGCAGAATATCTTGCTAAAGCGTGTGCATTTGATTGAATTGATAGTTTACTTGGGTAATCTTTAGATATGATATAAACACCTCTCCATTTTGTAAATTTAGCACCAAGTTTATAATATTCTTTTAATCTTTCTCTTAATCCATCTAAACCTTCGGTAATTTTTTCATCTGGAGATCCCGCTAAAACTTTAGCACCAGTATCTACCTTTATACCTGAGTGAGATCCCATACTTGAAATTAGCTCTGGGATTTTATTTTTTTTTGTAGATGTTTGTTTTATCGTTTCATCATATAAAATTACACCTCCAATACAATTAGACATGTTTGTTGAACTAAAAAGTGTTTCTCTAAAAAGCAATCTATTTTCTGGAGATGATGGAACATTTACAGCTTCTAACCTTTTGGTCATTGTTCCTGTACTTTCATCAGCTGCTAAAATTCCTTTTCCATTTTCAAGAATTTTTAGAGCTATATTGTTTAATTCAGACATATTAGTTTAAAGCCTTTATACCAGGAAGCTCTTTTCCTTCAAGATATTCTAAAAATGCCCCACCAGCAGTTGAAACAAAATTGAAATCATTTAGTGCATTGATTTGATTCAAAAAAGTAATTGTATCTCCACCTCCTGCAACCGAGTAAATTAAGTTGTTTTTATTTTTTTTAATAATTTTTTTTGCAATTTCATGACTACCGATAGCAAAATTTGGATTTTCAAAATAACCTGCTGGACCGTTCCATAAAACTGTTTTACTAGCTTTAATTATATCACTGATTTTTTTAATAGTTTTTGGTCCGATGTCTAAAATTAAATCATCATTTGCAATTTCATTAAGTTCTTTAGTATGTGATTTATCTTTCATGGTTTTTCCAGTCATAACATCTTCTGGATAAATAATGGAGCATGAGTGTTTTTTTGAAGTTTTAAAAATATCATCTATAATCATTTCACAATTGTCTTCTTTAATTGATTTTCCTATAGCATTGCCTTTGTAGTTCAAAATATTATTGGCCATTCCACCGACAATAATAATGTTATCGAACTTAGGTATTAAGTTTTTAATTATACCAATTTTTGTTGAAATTTTTGAACCTCCAATAATACAAGTAATTGGTTTTTTAATTTCTGTAGTAACTTTTTTTAATGCACTTATTTCGGTTTCTAATTGTAGTCCAGCAAATGATGGTAAAAACTCTGTTATTCTACTAATAGAAGCGTGAGCTCTATGAGAACATGAAAATGCATCATTTACAAATAAGTCCGCAAGATTAGCCAAATGTTTAGAAAAATTTAGGTCATTTTTTTCTTCTTCATTATAAAATCTAATATTTTCTAAAAAAATTATTTGGTCTTCAGGGTTTTTAAATAAATCTTTTTTTTTTAATTCAAAAATATTTGAATTTATTAATTTGATTTTTTTATTAATTTTTTTTTCTAAATTTTCACAAACAGGTTTAAGAGATAGCTCTTTATTTACTTTTCCTTTAGGTCTTCCTATGTGTGAAATAACTATAATTTTAGATTTTTTTTTTAGCAAAAATTGGATTATGGGTAATATTTTATCTATTCTTGTTTCATCAGTAATTATTCCATTTTTTAATGGAACATTTAGATCTAGTCTTAACAAAATTCTCTTTTGGGTAAGATTTTCCTGATTTTTTATATTTTTCATTAAGAAATCTTATGGAGATATTCTACTATATCACACATTCTATTTGAAAAACCCCATTCATTATCATACCAAGCAGAAATTTTACCCATATTTTTTCCTACAACATTTGTTAAAGTTGTATCAATAATTGATGAAGCAGGATTATGGTTAAAATCAATAGATACAAGTTTTTCTTTATTTATTTCTAGAACTTTACTTTTTTGTTTTTTGCTAAAACTTTGAAATGCTGAATTAATTTTATTGATGCTTAAATCTTTTTTTGTACAAAAAACTAATTCAACTAGAGAAACATTTGGTGTTGGTACTCTCATTGCTACACCTTCTAGTTTACCTTTCAGAGAAGGTATTATTTCACCTATTGTTTTTGATGCACCTGTTGAAGTTGGTACTATAGATTGGCTTGCAGACCTAGCTCTTCTTGGATCTTTGTGTGAGTTGTCTAGGATTCTTTGGTCACTTGTAAAGGAATGTATTGTGGTCATAAAACCTTTTTCAATTTTGAAACTTTCATTTAAAACGTGGACCACAGGTGCTAGACAGTTAGTAGTACATGATGCAGCAGAAATAATCTTATCTTCTTTTTTTATTTTAGTTTCATTAACCCCAAATACAATTGTCTTATCAGCATTTTTGCATGGAGCTGAAACAATAACTTTTTTTGCTCCATTATTTAAATGAGGTAATAATTTATCCTTAGAGTTAAATTTGCCAGTGCATTCAAAGACATAGTCAACATTAAACTTTTTCCAATTAATTTTATTTAAATCTGTTTGTTGACTAAAAGAAATTTTATTTTTGTTAATAATAATATGATTTTTGTCAAAACCTAGTTTTGCATTAAATTTTCCATGAATAGAGTCATGTTTTAGAAGTGTAGAACAAGTTTCAGAGTTTGTTCTATTATTTATATGTTTTATTTCTATGTTTTTATTATTGTTTTCAATAATGGCTCGAACAATCATTCTTCCTATTCTGCCCATTCCATTTATACCAACTTTTATTTTCATAATTTTTCTTTAATTTTTTTTATTATACTTTCTGAATTTAAATTAAAGTGATTGTATATTTCTTTATATGGAGCACTTTTTCCAAAATTATTAATTCCAAAATTTAAACCACTATTACCTGTATATTTTTTCCAATGATTTGTTTCTGATGCCTCTATAGACACAATTAAATTAGTCTCAGTTAAAATCTTATTTTTATAATTTTCAGCTTGCTGATCAAATAATTCCTGACAAGGCATCGATATTACTTTGGAGTAAATGTTTTCTGTGGCTAATTTATGACTAATTTTACATGCTAAACTAGCCTCAGATCCAGTTGATATTATTGTTAACTTAATATTATTTCCAGTTCTTAAAACTTCATAAGCACCGGCAGATGATTCATTTTTAGAAGAATTTTTAGTTCTTACCGAATTAATTCCTTGTCTTGTTAAAGCAATTACACTTGGGCAGTTTTTATTTTCAAGTGCTAATTCCCAGCATTCAAAAGTTTCTATTAAATCAGCTGGTCTGAAAATATTTAAATTTGGAATTGATCTTAGACTCGCTAAATGTTCAATTGGTTGATGTGTCGGACCATCCTCACCAAGACCAATAGAGTCATGGGTAAAAACATATATTACTCTTTGTTTCATCATAGAAGCTAGTCTAATAGAGGGTTTGCAATAATCACTAAATATTAAAAAAGTTCCACCATAAGGAATTAAATTACTATGTAGTGCAATTCCATTCATTATCCCACACATAGCATGTTCTCTAACCCCATAATGAATATAGTTTCCAGAAAAATCTCCAGGTTTAATTATTTTGTGTTTTTTAGTTTTTGTATTATTTGAGCCAGTCAAGTCAGCCGAACCACCAATCAGATTTGGTAATTTATTTATTATATCCAAAAACATTTCAGATGATTTTCTTGTGGCGAGTGGTTTTGGATTTTTTAAGTATTCATTTTTAATTTTTTCAATTAAAATTTTAAATGAATTTGGAATTGAATTACTTGAGAAGGTTTTTTTATATTTAGTATCATGTTTTTTTGCTTTTTGATAAGCTTGTTCACCAATTTTTTTCCACTCATTTAATAAGTTTTTAGGAATTTCAAAAGCTTTATATTCCCAATTTAGTTTTTTTCTAACTAATTTTATTTCATCTTCTCCCAAAGGGCTTCCATGAGATGATGCTTTACCACCTTTATTTGGTGATCCAAATCCGATAGTAGTCTTACAAGAAATTGCTATTGGTCTTTTTGATTTTTGTGCTTTTTTTAAAGCTTTAAAAATTTCTTTAAAGTTATGACCATTTATTTCTAAATAATCCCAGTGATAACTATTAAATCTTTTTTTGTAGTCATCCGAGACTGCAAGGCTAGTAGGTCCATCTATAGATATTGAATTATTGTCAAACAAAAGAATTAGATTTTTTAATTTTAAATGTCCTGCAAGACTTAATGCTTCATGACTTATTCCTTCCATTAAACATCCATCACCTGCTATTACATAAGTTTTGTGATTAATTTTATTTTTTCCATTTTTTTTTTTTAAAATTTCTTCGGCTATAGCAAAACCAACTGCGTTTGATATTCCTTGACCTAAAGGACCAGTGGTAGTTTCTATTCCAGTATTTGGATGATATTCCGGGTGACCTGCACAAATAGAGTCTAACTGTCTAAAATTCTTAATATCATTTAATGAAATACTTTTGTAGCCAGTAAGATATAAAAGAGAGTAAAGTAACATAGATCCATGACCAGCAGAAAGCACAAATCTGTCTCTATTAATCCAACTTGGATTTTTTGGATTAAATTTTAAAAAGTCTTTAAAAAGAACAGTTGCTACGTCTGCCATACCCATAGGCATTCCGGGATGACCAGAGTTAGCTTTTTGTACAGCATCAATAGACAAAAATCTAATACAATTAGCCAATTCTTTATATTGTTTGCTCAAAATTATCCTGTCTAGACTAAGAAGATTCTATTTAATAATATATTTATATATATATGAATTCTACAATCGAAAAAGAAAAAAAACTAAATTTAGCGTTAACAAAATTAAAAAATTTAAATCTTAAAAATCCAGATATAAAAAAAAATCTTCAAAATTTAAGCATACAAAAAAATCAATTAGAAATTGAAAAACAAGAATTAGAAGAAAAATATAAAAGTTTAGTAGATGATTATGATAATTTAAGTAAAAAATTAGATGAATTTCAAAATCAAGAAAAAATTGAACAAAAAAAACAAATAGAATTTTCAGAAAAAATTGATGAATTAAATCAAGAAACAGATAGTTTATTAGATGAGATAGATAAATGGCAAACGTAAGTATTAAATTTAATGGAAAAGAATTTTTACTGTCTTGTGATGATGGTCAGGAGGAACATCTTGAGGAGCTGTTAATCCAAATTAATCAAAAATTTAATAATTTAAAAAATAATTTGGGAAACTTAGGAGAAAATAAGCTTTTGCTAATCACAGCTGTTAAAGTTATGGATGAATATTATGAAACTAAAAAAAAAGTTGAACAAAAAAAAAAGGAATTGAATGAACTCTCTAATAAATTTAGAGAATTGAAATCTTTGATTTATGATTATCGAGATAAAAAAGAAGGAGAAATTAAAGAGTTAAATGAAAATCATTATAAGTTAAAAAATGAAATTGAAATAAGTCAAAAAAATTATGAAAAATTAATTGATCAAGCTGCTGATGAAATTTCAAGTTTTGTTGAAAAAGCAAACTTAGAAAACCTATCTTAAAAAATTTTTGTGAATAAATCTGAAATTAGAAAAAAAATATTAAAAATTAGAAAAAAAAATAATTTTAAAAAATTTAAAATCAATTTTCAAAGCATACTTAATGTTTTAAAAAAAGAAAATATTAGAGGTAAAATTTTGGGTGGATATTATCCCTATAATTATGAAGTAGATGGAACGCAAATTCTGGAAAAATTTGAAAAACAAAATTACATTATTTCACTTCCAAAAATAAAAAAAAATTCACAAATGGATTTTTTTTATTGGTCAACAAAAGACCCAATGGCAATAAATAGATATGGAATTCCTGAGCCAATTTCAAATAAAGTTAAATATCCTGATATTTTATTAGTTCCTTTGGTAGCGTATGACAAAAATTTTAATAGAATTGGTTATGGTGGAGGATTTTACGATAGGTATATTAAAAAGATAAAGAAAAATAAGAAAATTATAACTATTGGATTAGCTTATTCATTTCAAAAAGTAAAAAAAATACCAATTAATAAATATGATATTAAATTAGACTTTATAGTTACAGAAAAAAGAAATTAAGATGAGAATATTGTTTTTAGGTGATGTTGTTGGTAATTCAGGTTGTTCAAAAATTACGAGGAATCTTTTAGATCAAATTAAAAAAAATAAAATTGATTTTGTAATTGTAAATGGAGAAAATGCTTCTGAAACTGGCGTAGGATTAACAAAAGAAATTTGCGAAGATTTTTTTAAATGTGGTGTGAATGTTATTACAACAGGAAATCATGTTTGGGATCAAAAAGATATAATGAATTTTATTGATAAAGAAAATCGATTACTTCGACCAAAAAATTTATTTGAACCAGCACCAGGAAGAGGTTTTGAAATATATAAGACAGAAAAAAATATAAAGATAGGTGTTCTTAATTTAATGGGAAATGTTTTTATGAAAAAATGTGATGATGTTTTTGAAACTGCAAAAAATTTTATTAAAGAATTTAAATTAAAAGAAGATTATGATTTTCTTGTGGTCGATTTTCATGGAGAAATTACTAGTGAAAAAAATGCAATTGGATATTATTTTGATGGAAAGGCTTCATTGGTTGTTGGAACACATACTCATATTCCTACTAATGATGCAAGAGTTTTAAAAAATGGAACCGCATACCAAACTGATGCGGGTATGTGTGGTGATTACGACTCAGTAATAGGTATGAACAAAGATAATTCATTAAATAGATTTTTAAAAAAAGATTCGGTAAAACATTTTCCTGCAAAGGGTGAGGCTACTTTAAGTGGAGTTATTGCCGATTGTGATATAAAAACTGGATTAGCCAATAGTGTACAAAGTTATATTTTCGGAGGCCAGTTAAATAATAACTAATTAATCTATGGCAGGACATTCTCATTGGGCTGGAATAAAACATAAAAAAGGCAAAGCAGATCAGCAAAGGTCTAAAATTTTTTCTAAATTATCTAAAGAAATTACTGTAGCTGCTAAATTAGGCAATAAAGATCCTGGAGCTAATCCAAGATTAAGGTCAGCAATTCAAGCAGCGAGATCGGCAAATATGCCAAAAGACAATATTAAAAGAGCTATAGATAAATCATCTATTAATAGTGAGTCAAATTTTGAAAATTTAAGATATGAAGGTTTTGGTCCTGAAAAAGTAGCTGTTATTGTTGAAACACTGACTGATAATAAAAATAGAACCGCATCTAATATTAGAACTATTTTTCAAAAAGCTGGAGGTAGTCTTGGGACACAAGGTTCAGCTTCTCATAATTTTAATCAATTAGGAATAATTAAAATTGATAAAAATGAGATGATAGATGAAGATATTTTTGAATTAGCAATTGAAGCTGGCGCAGATGAGTGTAAATCTAATAGTAATTATCATGAAATTCAATGTCCTATGAAAGATATTTATAATGTAAAAAAAGAACTAGAAAAAAAAATTACCAATTTTATATCAACAGAAATTGAATGGATTCCACTTAATAGGGTTAAAATTTCTAGTGAAAAAAATGAAGATTTGATTAATTTTTTTGAAACACTAGAAGAAGAAGATGATGTACAAAATATTTATTCAAATGCTGAATTTACAAAGTAAATTATGTTAATTATAGGAATAGATCCTGGAGTATCTGGATCAATTTGTTTTTTTAAGGATGGTAAAATTCTTGATGTTATTGAAATGCCAACAATGACAGAGGGAAAAAAAAATAAAAAACAAGTTAATGGTTCACAAATTTATAATGAAATTTTAAAAAGAATTAAAAAAATTGAAAAACAGGAAATAAGAGTTGTAATTGAAAAAGTATCCGCAATGCCTAAACAAGGCGTTACCAGTATGTTTAATTTTGGTCAATCTTTTGGAATTTTAAAAGGTATATGTTCAGCAATGCAATTACCTATGTATTTTGTAAGACCCGCTAAATGGAAAAAATATTTTAATCTTATAAATTTTGAAAAAGATGCAAGTAGAACAAGAGCAATTGAAATATTTCCTTATTTTTCTTCACAATTGTCAAAAAAAAAAGACTCAAATAAAGCCGATGCTATTTTAATTGCAAGTTTTTATTATGAAACTTATAAAATTGAGGATTAATTCTAGAATATTAAGACAAAATCATGACACATTTAAGTGTGAGAAGACACCATGGAAGCTGATATTTCAACTCAAGCAGTAGGACTTGCCTCTAGTGCTGATTTTTCGATAGTTAATTTGTTTATTCGAGCAGACATTATTGTTAAGTCTGTAATTATTTTGTTAATTGTATGTTCTGTATACTCATGGGCTGTTATTATAGAAAAATATAGATTGTTTAAAAAAATAAATCAATCATCTGAAGAATTTGAGACAAAATTTTGGAATTCTAAATCTGCAGAGTCATTCTATAATAATCTTCCTGCAAACACAAAAGATCCAATGGCTTTAGTTTTTAAAGATGCTATGCAAAATTTATTAAAAAGAAAATCTAAGACAGATCTAAATAATAGAATGACTACGATGTTAGAAACAGGTATTGAAAAACAAATGTCAAAAATAAGTAAAGGTTTTACATTTTTGGCAACAGTTGGTTCTACAGCACCTTTCATAGGTTTGTTCGGAACAGTTTGGGGTATAATGAATTCGTTTCAATCTATTGCAATTTCAAGAAATACTAGCTTAGCGATTGTTGCCCCTGGTATTGCAGAAGCACTTTTTGCAACAGCATTAGGTTTATTAGCAGCAATACCTGCTGTTGTTGCGTATAATAAGTTTAATAATGATTCAATTAAATATTCTCAAAAGTTAGAAAATTTTTCAAAAAGATTTTTAACAATAATTTAAAATGGCCTTTAAATTTAATCGTTCATCCAAAGAACCAATGAGCGAAATAAATGTTACACCATTTGTAGATGTGATGTTGGTACTTTTAATTATTTTTATGGTTACGGCTCCACTATTGACAGTGGGTGTTCAAGTTGATCTACCAGAAAGTTCAGCAGACTCACTTCCAGAGGAAGTAGAACCTTTAACTCTTTCTATTAATTCAAAAGGTGAAATTTTTATTCAAGAATCTAAAGTAGAGTATGAAAAAATTATTGCAAAAGTTTTAGCTGTTTCAAAAAATAGAACAGATACAAGAATTTATGTAAGAGGTGATAAAACAATTAATTATGGAAGAGTGCTTGAAATCATGGGACTTTTATCGGGCTCTGGTTTTACAAAAGTAGCACTTATATCTGAGCCATATAAAGAAAGGTAAAAAAAGTGAATAGAAGTATATTTATCTCTTCTGTTTTGCATTTAATATTAATTATTATTACAGCCTTTAGTTTGCCATTTTTAGCAAAAAAACCAATTGACCTTCCGCCCATAATATCTGTGGAGCTAATACAAATTACTGACAAAACTAATATTCCATTTGCGCCAAAGGCAAAAAAAATAATTGAAAAAATAAAAGAAAAAGAAAAAAAATTAGTTTCTGAGCAAGCACCACCTAAAAAAGTTAAAAAAATAAAACCTGACTCTGTACCAATGCCAGAAGATAAAGTTAAAAAAGTTGAGAAAATAAAAGAAGATAAACAAAACCCAGAAAAAATTGATAATGAGGTAAAACAAGTATCTGAATTTGAGAAGAAAGAATTATTTGATCCAAATAATATAGCTGCTTTAATTGATAAATCTAAAGTTGAAAGTGCCGAAACAATTAAAAAAAATGATAAAGTGACTCAAGATCAACAAAGGAATGTTGAAAATGCAAAATTATCTTTAAGCGAAGAAGATGCATTAAAAGCCCAAATATTTGGATGTTGGAGTATTCCTTTGGGTTTACCTTATAATGAAAATTTATTAGTAAGAATTAAGCTTCAATTAAATCCTGATGGTACGGTTTCACAATCAGAAATACTAGATCATGCAAGAATGAATAAACCAGGTCAAGGATTTTATAAAGTTTTAGCTGAAAGTGCTTTAAGAGCAATTAAATTGTGCCAACCTCTAAGAGTACCTACAACTGGATATGAAAGATGGAAAGAATTACAATTGAATTTTGATGCAAGAGAGATGTTAGAAGGTTAATATATTTTTGATGAATAGATATTTTATTTTATTTTTGATTCTGGTATTGCCAGTTAATTCTTTTGCTTTAATTGAAGTAGATATTACTAGAGGAAATTTAAATCCACTTCCAATAGCAGTATCACCTTTATCTGTAGATAAAGATTCAAAAAAAAGTTTTGAAAAAATTTTAAAAAAAAAAAATATAGGTTTAGAAATTTCAACAGTTATTGAAAATAACTTAAAAATATCAGGACTTTTTAATCCATTAAATAAAGATGCATTTCTTCAAGCACCAGATATTGCAAATTTAAAACCTCGTTTTGAAGACTGGAGTTTAATAAAAGCTCAAGCTTTAATCACAGGAAAAGTAAATTTTATTAATGAAAAATTAAGAGTTGAATTTAGACTATGGGATGTACTTGCTGGGAAAGAGATGATGGCTCTAGCTTTTACGACAGTACCAAATAATTGGAGGCGTGTTGGTCATATAATTACAGATAAAGTCTATGAGCGTTTAACTGGAGAAAAAGGTTATTTTGATACAAGAATAATTTATGTAGCTGAAGAAGGCCCAAAAACAAAACGTATTAAAAAATTAGCTATAATGGATCAAGATGGTGCAAATAATAAATTTTTAACTTTAGGAAATGAACTTGTATTAACACCTAGATTTAATCCTACAAGTCAAATGGTTACATATCTTTCTTATTTTAGAAATTTACCAAGAGTATATTTGTTAGATATAGAAACAGGCATACAAGAAGTGGTTGGAGATTTTCCTGGAATGACTTTTGCACCTAGATTTTCTCCTGATGGAAAAAAAATAATTATGAGTTTTGCAAAAGATGGAAATTCAGAGATTTATACTATGGATTTAGAAAATAGAATTGTTGAAAAAATTACTAATCATCCTTCAATAGATACTTCACCTTCATATTCTCCAGATGGAAAATATATTTGTTTTAATTCTGACAGAAGTGGATACCAACAGATATACATAATGGATAATGATGGAAAAAATGTAAAAAGAATTTCTTTTGGAAAAGGTTTATACGGAACACCAGTTTGGTCACCAAGAGGAGATTTAATTGCATTTACTAAATTACATAAAGGAAAATTTTATATAGGAGTTATGAGAACTGATGGAAGTGGAGAAAGATTACTAACAGAGAATTTTTATCAAGAAGCTCCATCTTGGTCGCCGAATGGAAGAGTGCTTATTTTTTACAGAGAAACAAAAACAGATGCTAAAGGAGAAGGTTTTTCTGCTAAATTGTGGTCAATAGATTTAACAGGCTACAATGAAAGGCTAGTAGATACCTCTACGGATGCATCTGACCCATCATGGTCATCTTTATTAAGTAATTAACTGAAAATATCTTGATTTTTTAACTTGAAACATCTAATTAGTTGTGAAAAAGTTAAGAATAAGAAAATTTGACCAAGGAGCAATAATGAGATTAGACAAAATTCTAAAAAACGCTTTTTTAGTAATAGCTGCGTGTTTAGTATTATCTGCCTGTGCAACATCTAAAAAAACAACAGGACAAATGCAAGGTGATGTTTACACTGGAACGGACACAGTTGAGTATTTAGCATCTGGTGTTCCTGACAGAGTTTTCTTTGCTACAAATGAATCAGTATTAACTACAGCTTCAAGAGAAACTTTAAGAAAACAAGCAGCGTGGTTAAGAAAAAATTCTGATATCACAATTGTCTTAGAAGGACATGCTGACGAGAGAGGAACAAGAGAATATAACTTAGCACTTGGAGAAAGAAGAGCTAATGCTGCTAAAGATTATTTAATGACTTATGGAATTTCTTCAGACAGAATTTCAGTTTTAAGTTATGGTAAAGAGAGACCGGTAGATTCAGGTTCAAACCCACTAGCTTGGTCAAAAAATAGAAGATCTGTTACAGTAAAAGCAAATTAATTTTAAAAATTTAAAGACCCTTAATCAGTACTTTGATCAAGGGTCTTTTTTTTGCCATTATTTTAATCATAACCTTAGTTATGAAATACATAGTAAAGATTTTAGCTGTAAGTTTTATTTATTTAATTAATTTTTTTTCAATTTCCTACTCATTTGCAGATAATCATAATATTTATGAAATAATAGATCAGCTTCAAAAAGATATTAAAACTCTAGAAAAAGCAGTTTACTCTGGATCTATAGATTTAAATAGTAAAAGTATTAATAGTCAAAATATTAGTGTAAGTGATAATTCAGAGGACGTTTTAACTAGACACTTATTAAAACTTACAGAAATTGAAAATCAATTTCAACAACTCACAAATAGATTTGAAGAAATTAATTTTAAGTTAGATAAGCTATCAAATAGATTGTCAAAAGTTCAAGCAGATAATCAAATTAGATTTCAAGATTTAGAAACTTCAATATCTTCTGATGATAGTATTAAAAAAATAACAAAGAAAACAAATGATAACCAAAATAAAGTTTTACCAGGTAGCTCACAGCCACAAGATTTAGGCTCTATATCCTATAAAGACTCAACTACAAATGAAACATCACAACAAACTCAATCTATTGAAACTACTTCTTCAATTGTAACAGAAGTTTTTCAATCTGAAGAAAAAATTCTTCCTAATGAGTCACCAGATAAACAATATCAATTTGCAACAAGCTTTTTAAAAGTTGGAGACTACTCGACTGCAGAAAGAGCATTTAGAGAATTTGTTAATACTAATCCTGAGCATGATTTAGCCGGTAATGCTCAATATTGGTATGCAGAGACATTTAGAATTAGACAACTCTACACTGACGCTGCTTCAGCATATTTAGAAGGATATCAAAAATATCCAAAGAGTGAAAAAGCTCCTATAAATTTATTGAAGCTTGGTGTATCCATGGTTCAGATTGGAGAAAAAGATCAAGGTTGCAAAATGATTAATGGTGTAGAAAAGCAATATCCTGAAGCAAATCAATCTGTGATCCAAAAAGCTAAATATGAGTCTCAAAAATTTGAGTGCAAAAATCAAAATTCCTAAAATTTTTAAAGATAAGTTAAAAAATAAAAGAATTAATCTAATTTATAAAAGGTTTGAAAAATCTTTAAATATTAATGAAAATTTTGGGGTAGCAGTTTCAGGTGGGCCTGATAGTTTATCATTAGCTTTTTTGGCTAAAATCTATTCAATTAAAAAAAAACTTACGCCAAAGTTTTTTATTGTAGATCATAAACTTAGATCAGAATCTACAAAGGAAGCTAAAGTCGTAAAACAACTTTTGGAACGATTTTTGATTGTTTCTGAAATTTTAACTTGGAAAGGAAGAAAACCACTTAAAAATATTCAGTCATTAGCAAGAATAAAAAGATATGAATTAATTTATAAACGATGTGATAAATATAAAATTAGAAATATTTTAATAGGCCATCATCAAGATGATTTATTTGAGAATTTTTTTATAAGGATGTTAAGAGGCAGTGGTTTAAAAGGACTAATTTCATTAGATAAAAAAAATAAAATAGGCAATAAAAATTTATTGAGACCTTTGTTGGATGAAAAAAAAGAAGATTTAGCATTTATTTCTAAAAATGTATTTAATTTTTATGTACAAGACCCAACAAATAATGATGAAAAATATTTAAGAATTAAGATTAGAAAATTAATTGCAGAACTTCAAAAAAGTGGTTTAGATAAAAAAAAATTTATTAAGACAATTAAAAATTTAAAATATTCAAATAATGTTATAAATTTTTATGTAAGTGAGAATTTAAAAAAAAATACTTTCTTTTCAAATAAAAGTAACAAATTGATTTTAAATAAATTTTTTTTTTATCAACCTTATGAGGTAATCTTTAGAGCTCTTTCAGAATCAATTAAATTAATTGGTAGAAAATATTATTCAGTTAGAGGAAAAAAATTAGATAAAATTATCAAAGATATTGAAAATAATCATTCATTTAGAGCAACATTGGGTGGCTGTATCATTGAAAAGGTTAATGAAACAGTAATTATCTTAAAAGAACATTAAAATATTGTAACTTTATACAAATTGTCACTTGTTTAATTTATAATAATTCTTATTTTATAACCATGAATATAAAAAATATAGCTATGTGGGCCATAATAGTTTTTTTAACTATTGGTCTTTACAATATGTTTAAAAATCCTCAATCAAACATAAGAGGAGGAAACCAGGTTATATTTTCAGAATTTTTAACTTCAGTTGACAATGGAGAAGTTTTAAAAGTAGAAATTCAAGGCAATAACATTAAAGGAGTTTATTCTAATGGAGATAGTTTTACAACTTACGCTCCTAATGATCCAAACTTAATAGAAAAACTTTCAGACAAAGGCGTAAGTATCTCTGCTGCACCTATTGAAGAAAAGATGCCTTCTTTATTTGGTATTTTACTTTCGTGGTTTCCTATGTTGTTATTAATTGCAGTTTGGATTTTCTTTATGAGACAAATGCAAGGTGGCAAAGGTGGTGCAATGGGCTTTGGAAGATCAAAAGCTAAAATGATGAATGAATTAAAAGGGAAGATTACATTTAATGATGTTGCAGGTATTGAAGAAGCTAAAGAAGAAGTAGAAGAAATTGTTGAATTTTTAAAAGACCCAAAAAAATTTAGTAGACTTGGAGGAAAAATTCCAAAAGGCGCTTTGTTAGTTGGACCTCCTGGAACAGGAAAAACATTACTTGCTAGAGCAATAGCTGGAGAAGCTGACGTTCCTTTTTTTACAATTTCAGGATCAGATTTTGTTGAAATGTTTGTAGGAGTTGGTGCTTCTAGAGTTAGAGATATGTTTGAACAAGGGAAAAAAAATTCTCCATGTATAATTTTTATTGACGAAATTGATGCTGTTGGTCGAAGTAGAGGTGCAGGCTTAGGTGGAGGAAATGATGAAAGAGAACAGACTCTTAATCAGCTTTTAGTTGAGATGGATGGTTTTGACACTAATGAAGGTGTTATAATAATTGCAGCAACAAATAGACCGGATGTTCTAGATCCGGCTTTATTAAGACCAGGAAGATTTGATAGACAAGTAGTAGTTTCAAATCCAGACATAATTGGTAGAGAAAAAATTCTAAAAGTTCATGTTAAAAAAATAAAAATGGCTCCAGATATTAACTTACGAACAATTGCTAGAGGAACACCAGGATTTTCAGGTGCAGATCTTGCAAATTTAGTAAATGAAGCAGCTTTATTAGCTGCAAGAAAAAATAAAAGAATTGTAACGTTAAATGAGTTTGAAGAGTCAAAAGATAAAGTTATGATGGGAGCAGAAAGACGTTCAATGGTAATGACTGAAGATGAAAAAAAATTAACAGCGTATCATGAGGGTGGTCATGCTCTAGTATCATTTAATATGCCTAGTTATGATCCTATACATAAAGCTACAATTATTCCTAGAGGTAGAGCATTAGGTATGGTTATGAATTTGCCAGAAAGAGATAAACACGGACATTCAATTAAATATCTAAAAGCTAGATTAGCTGTATGTTTTGGTGGCAGGGTTGCAGAAGAAGTAATTTTTGGAAAAGATAATATTTCCACAGGAGCTGGTGGAGGAACTGGATCAGACATTAATCAAGCTACTCAGCTTGCTAGAGCTATGGTAACGAAATATGGAATGAGTGAAGAAATGGGACCAGTTGAATATGGCGAGAATCAAGAAGAAGTATTTTTAGGAAGATCTGTGACTCAAACACAATCAGTTTCAGAAGAAGTGGCTCAGAAAATAGATAAAGAAATTAGAAAGTTGGTTGATGAGGGTTATAATAAAGCTAAACAAATTTTAACAGATAAAATTGATGATTTACATAAAATTGCAAAAGCTCTTATGACTTATGAAACTTTAACTGGTGAAGAAATTGAAAATATTATTAATAAGAATATATATCCAGCAGATAAACAAGATTTGAAAGTTGAAGACGATAAAGGTTCCGCAATGGGTGCATTGGGCCTAAAACCAAAAATTGTTCATTAATTTTAATGTCTAGATATTACACAAGAGTGTGTAATTTCTATTATGGGTCTAAATCAAGATCTTTAGTTAAAGAAAAAAAAGCATTACCATTAAATGGTAATAACAAAATTTCTTTTGATAAAGTAGAAATAATTTCAAGAAAATCTGCAAAAAAGATATTAATTAAAAAAATTAATAGCTTACCTAATAAAATAAAAAAAATTGTAAAAAAAGATATTAAGCTTATTACAAAACGTAAAAAAAATTTTAAAAACTTAAGTTTTAAAAATATTCCAAATATTATGGGTGTTTTAAATATTACACCTGACAGTTTTTCTGATGGTGGAAAATATAATAAAAATAATTTAGCAAAAAAACATTTAAACTATCTTTTTAAAAGTGGTGCTCATCTTGTTGACATTGGTGGTGAGTCTACTAGGCCTGGTTCTAAGATTATTAACTCTAAAATTGAATGGAATAGAATAAAAGATATTTTGAAAAAAATTGATAAAAAAAAAGTAATATCTCTTGATACTAGAAAATCAGATATTATGGAGAAAGGAATTAATTTAGGTGTAAAATTAATTAATGATGTTTCTGGACTTAGTTATGATAAAAACTCAATATATATTTTAAAAAAGTATAAGACACCGTTTGTGCTACAACACTCCCTCGGAAATCCTGATGTAATGCAAAATAATCCGAAATATAAAAATGTATTATTAGATATTTATGATTTTTTTGAGAAAAAAATTAAATTTTTAAGAAGAATTGGTCTAAATCATAATAACATTATTTTAGATCCCGGGATAGGATTTGGAAAAAATTTGAAACATAATATGACAATAATCAAAAATATATCAATTTACCATTCTTTGGGATTGCCTATATTACTTGGAATATCAAGAAAAAGATTTATTAAAGAATTATCTGGTAACAATGATAGTTCTTTAAGAACGGGAGGAACAATTAGTTCAAGTATTTTTGCAATGATGCAAGGCGTACAAATATTAAGAGTTCATGATGTTAATGAAGTTAATCAAAGCATCAAAGTATTTAAGAAATTAATTAAATAAAAATGAAATACTTTGGCACAGATGGAATTAGAGGACATGTTAATAGTGAAAATATTAATGGTGACATGTTTTTTAAATTTGGATTGGCAGCAGGAAAATATTTCACAAATTTAAAGAAAAAAAAACAAATTGCCATTATAGCTAAAGATACAAGGCTTTCAGGTTACGCACTTGAACCAGCTTTAGTTTCAGGTCTGGCCTCTGCTGGAATGCATGTTTATACTTTAGGCCCATTACCAACTAATGGTTTAGCGATGTTAACTAAATCAATGAATGCTAATTTAGGCATTATGATTACAGCATCACATAATTTATTTTATGATAATGGTCTAAAGTTATTTGGTCCTGATGGACTAAAATTATCTGATAAAATTCAAAAAAAAATTGAGAAATTAATTGATAGCAAAGTTAGAAAACATTTGTCTAAGCCAACACTTTTAGGAAGAGTTAAAAGATTAGAATCTGGAACTGATGATTACATTAAAATTCTTAAAAAAAAAATTCCTAATAATTTCAAATTAAAAAATATGAAAATAGTCTTGGATTGTGCTAACGGAGCTGGATATAAATCTGCACCTAAAATGATCAAATCTCTTGGTGCTAAATTAGTAATTATTGGAAACAAACCAAATGGTTTTAATATTAACAAAAATTGTGGATCAACCTTTCCAAAAAAGCTTCAAAAATATGTTAAAAAACACAGGGCCCATTTAGGTATTTCATTAGATGGTGATGCGGATAGGATAATAATGTGTGATGAGAAAGGATCAATAATTGATGGTGATCAAATTATAGCTGCGTTAGCGCTCCAATGGAAAAAGAAAAAAATTCTCAAAGGAGGTGTTGTGGGAACTTTAATGTCTAATTATGGATTAGAAAATTTTTTTAAAAGAAAAAAAATTAAATTTATTCGAGCTAATGTAGGTGATAGGTATGTTAAAGAAATTATGCAAAAGAAAAAATTTAATTTAGGAGGAGAGCAATCAGGTCATATAATTCTTGGAAAATTTGCAACAACAGGAGATGGTCTTTTAGTTGCTCTTGAGGTTATTCAAGCTTTGAATAGAAAGGTAAAAGCTAGTAATTTTTTTAATGTATTTGAAAAAACACCCCAAATATTAGAAAATATCAAAATTAAAAATAATGATATATTGAAAAAAGTATCAGTGAAAAATGCAATAAAAATTGCAAATAGATTAATCAAGGGTCATGGTAGAATTTTAGTGAGAAAATCTGGAACTGAGCCAAAAATAAGAATAATGGGTGAAAGTAAAAATAAAGCATTGCTTAAAAAATGTATAAAAACTGTTACTAGAACAATCAATTAAATTGAAACCCAAATCTAAAATTTTAATTATTGCAGGATCAGACTCATCTGGTGGGGCTGGAATTCAAGCAGATATTAAAACAATAACTAGCCTTGGATCATATGCGATGACTGCCGTAACAGCAGTAACTGTGCAAAATACTACAGGTGTTAAATCTGTGATACCAATTTCTGCAAATGAAATTAAAAATCAAATAATTTATACAACTAAAGATATAAAACCTGATGCTATTAAAATTGGAATGCTTCATTCATCACAAGTGGTAAAAAAGGTTATTGAATCATTAAAAAAAATAAATGTAAAAAGAATAATTTTAGATCCTGTAATGGTTGCAAAAGGTGGGACAAAATTGATAAATAATAGAGCAATTCAATTTTTAAAAAAAAAGCTTATAAAACAAGTTTCTTTAATTACACCTAATATACTTGAAGCTGAAGTTTTAACTGGAATTAAAATAAAAAATAAAGAAGACATGATATTTGCTGCAAATAAATTAATTAATTTAGGAGCTAAAAATGTATTAATAAAAGGTGGGCACTTGAAATCTAATTTAGTGGAAGATATTTTTTTAAATAAATCTGATCTTAAAGTTTTTGTTAGTTTGAGACATGATACGAAAAATACTCATGGCACAGGATGTACTTTATCCAGTGCAATAACAACTTTTTTTTCATGTGGAAAAAGTATTAAGAAAGCTTGTGACCTAGGAATTAAATATGTAAATTCTGCCATATTAACCAACCCAAAATATGGAAAAGGTCATGGTCCAATAAACCATCTTAACTCAATGAAAATAAATAAGAGATTCAAATAATGAAAAATATTGTTGTCGTTGGTTCTCAATGGGGAGATGAAGGAAAAGGTAAAATAGTAGACTGGCTTTCAGAACAAGCAGATGTTGTCATTAGATTTCAAGGTGGTCATAACGCTGGCCATACTTTAGTAATAGATGGAATTACTTATAAACTTCGATTACTTCCATCAGGAATAGTAAGAAAAAATAAAATTTCTATAATTGGAAATGGTGTTGTTGTTGATCCTTGGGCTTTATTAGAAGAAATTAAAGAAATTAAATCAAAAGGTGTTCATGTAGATGTTGATAATTTTATGATTTCTGAATCTGCAAATTTAATACTGCCATTTCATAGAGAAATGGATGAAATTAGAGAAGATTTTGCCGGTAAAGGAAAAATAGGAACAACAAGAAGAGGCATAGGACCAACTTACGAAGATAAGGTTGGAAGAAGATCAATAAGGATTATGGATCTAAGATCAGAAAAAAACCTTGATCAAAGATTAGATTTAGTTTTAACGCATCATAATGCTATTAGAAAAGGTTTGGGTAAAAAAATATTTGAAAAAGATCAATTAAAAAAAGATTTATTAAAAATTGCTCCTGAAATTTTAAAGTTTTCTCAGCCAGTATGGTTAAAGATTGATCAATTAAAAAAAAAGAAAAAGAAAATTTTGTTTGAAGGAGCTCAAGGTATTTTATTGGATGTTGACCATGGAACTTATCCTTTTGTTACATCTTCTAATACAGTTGCAGCGAATGCAGCAACTGGAACAGGTTGTGGACCAAATTCTATAAATTATGTTTTAGGAATAACTAAAGCATACACAACAAGAGTAGGTGAAGGTCCTTTTCCAACAGAACTAAAGGATAGTATTGGTAATTTATTAGGATCAAGGGGAAAAGAATTTGGAACAGTAACAAGTCGTAAAAGAAGATGCGGTTGGTTTGATGGAGTTTTAGTTAGACAGTCTATTAAAATTTCAGGAATTAACGGTATTGCATTAACTAAATTAGATGTATTAGATGAATTAGATGAAATTAAAATGTGTATTCAATACGAACTAGATGGAAAAAAGATTGATTATTTACCAGCTACATTAGAGGATCAATTAAAAATAAAACCTGTTTATAAAACTTTTTCTGGATGGAAAACATCCACAAAGGGAATTAAAAATATTAAAGCACTTCCTGAAAATGCAAAAAATTATATTAATGCAGTTGAAAAATTTATTGAAACTAAAATATCTAGCATTTCCACAAGCCCAGAAAGAGAAGATACAATATTGATTGAAAATCCTTTTAAAATTTAATTAACTGGTAATAAATTTTCAGACTTTGCTAAGAGCAGCATATGTTTTTGTAGCTTTTCAAAAGCTTTATTTTCTATTTGTCTTACTCTTTCTCTACTAATTTTGTATTTTTTACTTAAATCTTCAAGCGTGGTTGGATTATCATTTAATCTTCTTGAGTATAGGATTTCTTTTTCTCTTTCATTTAAAACTTTAATAGATTTTTTTAATAAATCTTTTCTTTGTTTCATTTCTTCCTGGTGAGCGAATTTAAGGTCATGGTCTAATTCTTTGTCTATTAACCAATCTTGCCATTCATCACCATCTTCACCTACTGGAGCATTAAGTGAAAATTCTTTTCCTGCCAATCTTCGATTCATTGATACAACTTCATCTTTGCTAACATCAAGTTTATTAGCTATTTCATCTACATGTTCGTTTCTTAGATCTCCTTCTGATCTAGGTGCAATTTGATTTTTTAATTTTTTAAGATTAAAAAATAATTTCTTTTGAGCTGTGGTTGTACCAATTTTTACTAAACTCCATGATCTTAAAATATATTCTTGTATTGATGCTTTTATCCACCACATTGCATAAGTTGCCAATCTAAAACCTTTTTCTGGTTCAAATTTTTTTACTGCTTGCATTAACCCAACATTTCCCTCAGAAATCATTTCGTTAACAGGCAAACCATAACCTTTGTATCCCATCGCGATTTTTGCAACTAATCTAAGATGACTTGTAACCAATTTTTCAGCAGCTTTAATATTTCCTGTTGTTTTCCAATTTTTAGCAAGCATATATTCTTCTTCTGCATCCAACATTGGAAACTTTTTAATTTGTTCTAGATATGCAGATAAACCACCTTCATTACTTAAGGCTGGGAGATTATTATTTATAGTTGTATTCATAAATAGTTTATCTAATTAATATTTTATATTTTTCAATATTTTATTTGTCCGTCTTTCTTAACATTTTTAAAATTATTTCAAGTTCTTGTGGCAAAATTGAGTTAAAAATCATTTCTTTTTTTTTTTTAGGATGAATAAAGCCAATAGTTTTGGCGTGAAGAAATTGTCTATTTAAATTAGTTAGTTTTTTTTCTAATACTGGATCTGTATTTTTAATTTTTTTAAATCTTTTTTTATATTTGTCATCTCCTACAATACTGTTGCCTAGATAGTTCATATGAACTCTTATCTGATGAGTTCTTCCAGTTTCTAATTTACATTCTAGTAAACTTAAAGTTGGTGTATTTTTATTTTCAAAAACTTCTATTGTTTTATAATTTGTAATTGCTTTTTTTCCTTTTGTGTTACTAACTTCCATCAATTGTCTATTTTTTGAGCTTCTGGTAATAAAAGTTTCAACTTTTCCTTTCGAAGGTCTTACTTTGCCCCAGATAAGCAATTGATATGTTCTTATAATAGAATGTTTACTGAATTGAATTGATAAATGTTCATGAGTTTGGTTATTTTTTGCAATTACAACTAAACCAGATGTATTTTTATCAATCCTATGAACTATACCAGGTCTTAGTTTATCTCCAATGCTAGATAGAGAATTTTTTTTATAGTTTATTAATGCATTAACAATTGTATTGTCATAATTTCCTGCACCCGGATGTATTGCAATCCCTGCTCGTTTATTTAAAACTATTAAATCGTCATCTTCATAAATAATATTTAATTTATATTTATAAGGTTTAAGAGAAGTTTTTTTTGGTTCAGGTATTGTTAAATTTATAATATCACCATTGGCAATTTTTTTTGCAGGATTAATTATAATTTTATTATTTAATTTTAATTTTTTTTCTAAAATTAAATTTTTAACTCTAGTTCTACTAAGACTATTTTCTTTTTTATTGATAAAAACGTCAACACGAAGGTTTTTATCATTTTCTGTTACAATCAAATTTATTTTTTTTTTCATAAAATGTTATATTAATATTATATGCGCTTGTAGCTCAACTGGATAGAGCGCCTGACTTCGGATCAGGAGGTTCTGGGTTCGACTCCTAGCAGGCGCACCACTGTTTGTATTGCTCTTAATATTAAAATTTTGATGCTCTTATTAATCTATCATTAATGGTTTTACCTAATCCTTTATTTGGAATTTTTGCTACAGCTATAGATTTATATTTATTTTTTTTTATTTTTCTTAAAGTACTATATAAATTTTTTGCCGCTTCTTTTAAATCACCTTTTTTGGATAAAAAATAATAATTAGGCTTAGTTTTTTGTATTTTTTTAATTAATAAATAAGCCTCATTATTTTTAATTTTTTTTACATTTAATCTTAATGGAATACCTGGTGAATAGTGAAGTTTAAATTGACCAGGAATAGAAATTTTTGAAGGGTTATTTTTTATTATAACTTTTTTATTTAAAATTTTTTTAATACTTGAGATTTGTAAACTGCCTAATCTTAATATTTTTGGTTTTTTTCTAACATCAATTATTGTTGACTCAAGGCCAATTGATGACTTTCCACCTTCAAGCACATATTTAATTTTTTTTCCAAAATCTTCTTTTACATCAGCGGAACAGACAGAACTTACTTTTGAAGATAAGTTAGCACTAGGAGCTGCTAAAGGAAATTTAAGATTTTTTAATAAATTTCTTGTTACCGAATGTTTGGGAAATCTAACAGCTATAGTATTTTTTTTATTAGTTGCAATTTTAGAAATTTTTGAATTTTTATTTAAATCTAAAATAAATGTAATTGGTCCAGGACAAAATTTTTTATACAATTTAAAAAAAGTATTATTAAATTTACAATCTTTTTTTAAATCATGAGTATTATAATAATGAACTATAAGTGGATTATTTTTTGGTCTTTTTTTTAATTTATATATTTTCTTACATGCCAGATCAGAGTAAGCATTGCCAGCTAATCCATAAACAGTTTCTGTCGGTATAGCCACACACTCACTTTTATTAAGGAGTTTTTTGGCTTTTTTAATATTTGCAAGATTAATTTTCATGTATTATCTGAGAGTATTATATGAAAGATAAAAATTTACCAAATGATTATAATTCTTTATCTCTAGAGGAATTAACCAAAGAAGCCAATAAGTTAATTGAAGATTTAGAATTTCAAAAAGATTTAGAAAATTCTATAGAAAATTATCAAAATTTATTAAAACTTAATAATATTATCGAAAAAAAATTTAAAAAAGATATTAAAAATATTAATGAAAAAACAAAAGAAAAAATACTAAAAATTACTTCAAAAAAAAATGCAAAATAAATTAAATAAAATTGCTAAAGATACAAATATATTTTTAAAAAAATTTATAAAAAAACAAAAAAAAACAGAATTAATTATTTCTATGAAATATGGTTTATTTTCTGGAGGTAAAAAAATTAGATCAAAAATTTTAATTGATATTGGATCATTGTTTAAATTAAATTATAAATCGTTAATTGTTATAGGTTCCGCAGTTGAATGTATACACGCATATTCTTTAATACATGATGATTTGCCTTGTATGGATAATGACACAATAAGAAGAGGAAAGCCATCAACTCATATTAAATTTGGAGAGTCCACAGCTGTGTTGGCTGGCAATTCTCTTTTAACAATGGCATTTGAGATTTTAAGTCATAAAAGTTTAAATATTTCTGAAAAAATTAAGATTGATCTAATTAATAAAATTTCAAAAAGCTCTGGTCATCTTGGTATAGCGGGAGGGCAATATTTAGATTTAAGTTATGAACACAAAAAAATTTCTAAAAAAAAGATTATTGAAATGGAAATAAAGAAAACTGGAAAACTTTTTAGTTTTTGTTGTGTGGCTCCTTTAATTTTAAGAAAAAAAAGTAAAAATGAAATTAAGAAATTTGAAAATATAGGATCAGAAATTGGATTATTATTTCAAATTGCAGATGATTTAATTGATTATAAAGGAAACTTATCTGCGGCAGGAAAAAAAACTGGAAAAGACAAAAAAAAGGGCAAAGCAACTCTAATTAGTTTATTAGGATATAAAAATACTATTAAATATGCTAATAAATTAATTTTTAAAATTAATAATAAATTAAAAAAATATGGTCCAAAATCAAAAAATCTAGCAGAAACTCTAGATTATGTTTTGAATAGAAATAAATGAAAAAAGAGTACGAATTTTTAGATAAAATAAACTTCCCATCAGATTTAAAAAAAATTTCTGAGTCAAAATTACAAAAAGTAGCTGATGAAATAAGAAAGGAAATAATTGATGTAGTATCTGTTACCGGAGGACATTTAGGGGCAAGTCTTGGGGTTGTTGAGTTAAGTGTTGCTCTTCATTATATTTTTAATACGCCTAATGACAAATTAATATGGGATGTTGGTCATCAGTGTTATCCTCATAAGATTTTAACAGGAAGAAAAGATAAAATTAGAACATTAAGACAAGGCGGTGGTCTTTCAGGTTTTACAAAAAGACTTGAAAGTGAATATGATCCATTTGGTGCAGCTCATAGTTCAACTTCAATATCTTCAGCTTTAGGTATAGCTGAAGCAAATAAATTATCAAATAAATCAGATAATGTAGTAGCAGTTATTGGTGATGGAGCTATTAGTGCTGGTATGGCTTATGAAGCAATGAATAATGCTGGCGCTTCGAAAACTAAAATGATTGTTATTTTAAATGATAACGACATGTCTATCGCTAAACCTGTTGGAGCAATGAGTACTTATTTAGCTAAAATTTTTTCAGGTAAGATTTATTTTAGTTTGAGAGAGACTATCAAACTTATCACATCGGCATTTTCAAAAAGGTTTAGTGCAAAAGCAGGTAAGGCTGAAGATTTACTCAGATCGGCTGTAACTGGTGGAACTTTATTTAGTTCTCTTGGATTTTATTATATTGGTCCAATAGATGGACATGATTTAAATTCTTTACTTCCAATTTTAAAAAATGCAAGAGACTCAAAACATGAAGGTCCGATTTTAATACATATTAAAACAAAAAAGGGCAAAGGCTATTTATTTGCCGAAGAAGCTAAAGATAATTATCATGGAGTGTCAAAGTTTAATGTTAAGACCGGAGAACAGGTTAAAAATACTAACAAATTACCGTCATATACTAAAGTATTTGCTAATACTTTGGTTCAACATGCTAAAAAAGATAGTAAAATAGTTGCTATAACTGCTGCAATGCCTGATGGAACAGGTCTAGATATTTTTCGCAAAGAATTTCCTAATAGAACTTTTGATGTTGGAATTGCAGAACAACACGCTGTAACATTTGCAGCTGGCTTAGCCACAGAAAATTATAAACCTTATGCAGCAATTTATTCCACTTTTTTACAAAGAGCATACGATCAAGTTGTTCATGATGTGGCAATTCAAAGCTTACCAGTAAGATTTGCAATAGATAGAGCTGGGCTAGTTGGTGCTGATGGACCTACACACGCCGGGAGTTTTGATACAACATATTTATCAACATTACCAAATTTTATTGTTATGGCTGCAAGTGATGAAGCTGAACTTGTGAGAATGATTAATATTTCAACTGAAATTAATGATAGACCTTGCGCATTTAGATACCCAAGAGGAACTGGATTAGGAGCAGTTTTACCTTCTATTAATGAAAAGATAGAAATAGGAAAATCCAAAGTTATTCAAGAAGGAAAAAAATTAGCTATCTTAAATTTTGGAGCAAGATTAAATGAAACCCTAAAAGCAGCAGAAAATTTAAAAAAAAAAGGTGTTAACATAACAATAGTAGACGCGAGATTTGCAAAACCTCTTGATGAAAATTTAATTTGGCAACTAGCTACTACACATGAAGCTATCATGACTATTGAAGAAGGATCAATAGGAGGTTTTGGTTCTCATGTAGCTGATTTTTTATCAAAAAAAGGGTTAATGGATGCTAATTTAAAATTTAGATCCATGTCTCTTCCAGATTTTTTTATAGACCAAGATACTCCAGATAATATGTATAAAATTGCAAATCTAGATTCTAGTTCAATTGAAGAAAAAGTTTTAGATTTGCTTAATTCAAATATAGTTTTACAAAAACAAAAATAATTTTATTTAACTACACTGGGCTTTGTTCATTAGATAATGATCTAACAAAACACATGAAAGCATAGCTTCACCAACTGGCACAGCTCTTATACCTACACAAGGATCATGTCTTCCTTTTACAGATATAGTAGTATTTTTTCCAAATTTATTGATTGTTTTTCTGCTTTTTAAAATTGAAGATGTAGGTTTTACAGCAAAAGATACAATAATTTCTTGTCCAGAAGAAATACCACCAAGTATCCCCCCAGCATTATTTGATTTAAATTTTAATTTATTTCTATTTTGTGAAATTTCATCAGAATTTTCTTCACCAGATAATTGTGCAGAATTCATTCCTGAGCCAATATTTACTCCTTTAACAGCATTTATACTCATCATTGCTGATGCAATATCAGCGTCAAGTTTTGAATATATTGGTGCTCCCAAGCCCACGGGAATACCATTTGCCCTTACTTCAATTATAGCCCCACATGAAGAACCTGCTTTTCTTATACTTAATAAATATTTTTCCCATATTTTTAACATTGATCTATCTGGACAGAAAAATGGATTTTTATAAATCATTTTATCATCCCATTTTGTTGTATCACAACTAAGTATACCTAGTTGTGTTACCGCTGCAGAAATTTTAAATTTTTTTCCTAATTTATTTTCTAGTACTTTTTTAGCTATAGCTCCTGCCGCAACTCTAGAAGCCGTTTCCCTTGCAGAAGATCTTCCACCACCTTTATAATCTCTAATTCCATATTTTTTTAAATATGTAAAGTCTGCATGACCAGGTCTAAACTTATCTTTGATGTCTTTATAATCTTTTGGCTTCATATCCTCATTATAAATTATCAGTGATATAGGAGTACCTGTTGTTTTACCTTCAAAAACTCCTGAGAGAATTTGTACTTTATCACTTTCTTTTCTTTGAGTTGTAAATTTAGATCGTCCAGGTTTCCTTTTATCTAATTCTTTTTGAATATCTTGTTCTTTTAGTTGAATTAAAGGTGGACAACCATCAACCACACACCCAATAGCAGGCCCATGAGACTCACCCCAAGTAGTAAAACGAAATATCTTTCCAAAAGTATTAAATGACATTAAATATATTATATAAGTTATTTTGTTGAAATTATGAATCAAAAAAACTCACTAGGTATTGATTTATGCTTCAAGGATTTGGATAATCCAATAGATTTATTTGGAGAATGGTTTAAAGAAGCAAAAAAAAATGAAATTAATGACCCAAATGCTTTAGCTTTAGCAACGGCAAGCAAAAATGGAATTCCATCTGTAAGAATGGTTTTGCTTAAAGATTTTAACAATGATGGATTTGTTTTTTACACGAATCTGAATAGTCAAAAAAGTAATGAGATAAAATCTAACCCAAATGCATCAATGTGTTTTCATTGGAAATCATTATTAAGACAAGTAAGAATAACTGGAAAATTATCAAGAGTTACTGAAAAAGAAGCAAACAATTATTACAATAGCAGATCTTATTTAAGCAAAATAGGAGCATGGGCATCAAATCAAAGTAGTGTTTTAAAATCAAGAAATGAATTATTAAATTCTATTGAAGAATTTAAAAAAAAATATCCATACGATAAAGATGTACCAAGACCTCAGCATTGGTCAGGATGGAATTTAACTCCAAATAAAATTGAGTTCTGGTTAGATGTTAAAGACAGAATACATGAAAGATTGCTTTATAGCAAAATAAAAAATAATAACTGGGAAAAAAAACTTTTAAGTCCTTAGTATTTCCTTTCTAAGCTAAAAGAAGTTAAATTTTTTAAAATTTCTTTTTCTTTTGTATCATCGAAAATACTCAAAGAATTAGAAGCAAGATTAATAAAATATTCGGCTTTTGTATAACAAGCAGAGATTATATTGTAATTTTTAATCATTAATAAAACTTTTTTTAAATCTTCTTCATCTCTTTTATTTTCTTCAAATAATTTTTTTAATTCAACTTTTTCAGTATTGTTGGCTTTTTGATAAAGAAGGATAATTGGCAAAGTGATTTTTCCTTCATAAAAGTCATTTCCCATTTTTTTTCCAAAAAATTTAATTTCAGAGTTATAATCCAACATGTCATCAGCTATTTGAAAAGTAAGTCCAAGATTCTTTCCATAAAATTCTAAAGCTTCCTTAATTTTATTTTCTTTATTAGTTAAAATTGACCCAACTTTTGTTGCTGCAGCAAAAAGCGAAGCAGTTTTAGCAGAAATTATTTTTAAATATGTTTCTTCAAGCATATCTATTTCACCTTTATGTTGTAATTGTAAAACTTCACCTTGTGAAATTTCAGCAGATGTAGAAGAAAGAAGCTTTAATATTTCTAAGTTTCCATCTTCAACCATCATTTCAAAACATCTACTTAATAAATAGTCACCTACTAATATTGACGATTGATTTCCCCAAATACTGTTTATAGTTTTTTTTCCTCTTCTAATCTCGCTATTATCGATTACATCGTCGTGCATAAGTGTAGCTGCATGTATTAACTCAACACACGCTGCTAAATTTACATCTCTGCTTCCTTTGGAATATCCACAAATTTTAGCTGTGCCTAATGTAAGAAGTGCTCTTAGTCTTTTTCCACCAGTTCTTAAGTGATAGTTTGTCATTTCATCAACTAGACTAACTTTGCTAGATAATTTTAATTTAATTTTTTCTTCAACCAAAGCTAATTTTTCATCAACTGAATTTTTAAGTTCTGAATATGAATTATTTATTTGATTTTTTAACTGAACAACTGTACCCATAAAATTAGCTTAGTAGAATTAACGCAATATAATACTTATCAATTGACGCACCCTAAACTTCAACTATAAGGAGACTTTATATTAAATCAAAAATTCGGTAAGCATTATTTATGTTCTCTTTTTTTAAAAAAAAAAAAATAATTCCACATATAAGGCTTACAGGTGTTATTGGATCTGCGGGTCGATTTAAACAAGGTATTGATTTTTCAGGCCAGCAAGAAATTATAAAAAAAGCTTTTTCATTCAAAAAGGCAAAAACTATAGCAATATCAATTAATTCTCCGGGAGGCTCTCCTGTTCAATCTCATTTAATTCATGATTATATAAGACAGTTAGCAAAAAAAAATAAAAAAAAAGTTATAGTTTTTGCTGAAGATGTTGCTGCATCTGGAGGATACCTAATAGCTTGTGCAGGAGATGAAATCTATGCAAATTCAAGTTCTATAGTAGGCTCAATTGGAGTTATCTCAGCTTCATTTGGCTTTCAAGATGCTATCAAAAAAATTGGTGTTCAAAGAAGAGTTTATACTGCTGGAAAAAATAAAAGTACTTTAGATCCTTTTAAGGAAGAAAAAGAAGAAGATATTGAAAGAATAAAAAAACTACAACTAGAATTACATTCAGATTTTATTGAAGTTGTTAAAAAAAGTAGAGGTGCGAAACTTAAAGATCCTGAAAAAAATAATACTTTTACCGGGGAATTTTGGTCTGGTTCTGCATCAATTAAATTAGGGTTAATAGATGGTATAGGAAATGCAGAGCAAATTTTAAGAGAGAAATTTGGAGAAGACATAGTTATTAAAAAACTAGAAAAGCAAAAAAGTTTTATAGCAAAAAAACTATCATCTTCTATAGATAGTCAAATTGATAATATTGCAAGTGTTATAGAAGAAAGAGCCTTATGGCAAAAATTTGGTTTATAAATGCCAAAAAAAATAAAAAAGATAAAAAAAAATAAAATTATTTTTCAATCTTTTCAAGATACAATTTTAAATTTACAAAAGTTTTGGAGTAAACATGGTTGTATAATTTTACAGCCTTACGATATCGAAGTTGGAGCCGGAACGTTTCATCCAGCGACTACCCTAAGATCTCTTGGGCCTAAACCATGGAAGGCAGCCTATGTACAACCTTCAAGAAGACCAACTGATGGTAGATATGGAAATAATCCTAACAGACTTCAGCACTATTATCAATTTCAAGTTATAATTAAACCTTCTCCATCAAACATTAAAAAACTTTATTTAAATAGTTTATCAGCGATAGGTATTAATCCTAAAAATCATGATGTAAGATTTGTAGAAGATGATTGGGAAAGTCCAACCTTAGGTGCTGCTGGACTGGGTTGGGAAGTTTGGTGTGATGGTATGGAAATTACTCAATTCACATATTTTCAACAAATGGCTGGGTTTGAATGTAAGCCTGTTTCAGTGGAAATAACTTATGGTTTAGAAAGAATTTGTATGTTTACTCAGCAGAAAAAAAATGTTTATGACTTAATTTGGAATAATGAAGGTGTCGAATATAGAGAAGTTTTTCATCAAGCTGAAAAGGAATTTTCAGCATATAATTTTGAACATGCTGATACTGATAACCTTTTTAAAATTTTTGATATGCTGGAGAGTGAAGCGAAATCATTAGTTGAAAAAAAAATATCCCTACCGGCATATGATCAATGTTTAAAAGCAAGTCATATTTTCAATATATTAGACGCACGAGGTGCCATCAGTGTTGCTCAGAGAACCGAATATATCGGAAGAATAAGAGAAATTACGAAATCAGTAGCTGCAATCTGGATTGATACACAAATATAGAATGTCAGAATTTTTTTTAGAGTTATTCAGTGAAGAAATTCCAGCTGGGTTACAAAAAAATTTAAGAGAAAAACTTTTAGAAGATTTTCAAAATCTTTTTGAAAAAAAATTAGTTAAATCAAAAAAAAGCTTTTCATTATCGACTCCTAACAGACTGGTTATAGTATTTGAAGGTTTGGTTAAACAAATAAGAATTAAATCAGAGGAAATTAAAGGACCAAAAACTGAATCTCCCTATCAAGCATTGGAAGGTTTTATAAAATCAAATAAAATAGAAAAAAAAGATTTATATAAAAATAAAACTGAAAAAGGTGAATTTTTCTTTTACAAAACAAAACCAAAAACATTAAAAACCCATGATTTATTGACTGAATCTATTCCAAAAATTCTTGAAAGCTACCAATGGAAGAAATCAATGAAGTGGGGTGAGTTTAATTTAGATTGGGGAAGACCATTAAAATCAATTTTGTCAGTATTTGATAAAAAGGTAATTAATTTTAGATTTCATCATCTTGTTTCATCAAATTCAACTTTCGTTAATAAAGATCTTGAAGATAAGAAAAAAATTTTTCTAAATTTTAAAATATATGAAAAATTTTTTAAAAAGCAGGGAATAGTTATTAATCAAAATAAAAGATTAAAGATAATTAATCGACAATTCTCTAAAATACTAAATAAAAGAAAATTAACAATTAGTGAAAATCCAAAACTCTTAGATGAGGTGGTAAATTTAGTAGATAGTCCTTATATTTTATTATGTAATTTTGATAAGAAATTTTTATCTATACCACAAGAAATTTTAACTTTAACTATGCAATCTCATCAGAAATATTTTCCAATATTTGATAATAAAAATAAAATTACTAATGAATTTTTAATTGTTACAAATAAAAAAGATTATAAAGGATTTATTAAACTAGGAAATGAAAGAGTTGTTGAGGCAAGATTAAGTGACGCAGAATTTTTTTGGAATAAAGATAAAGCTCAAAATTTAGTTAAAAAAGTATCAGAGTTAAGATTAATTAATTTTTTTAAAGGACTAGGAACTTATTTTGACAAAGTGCAACGAATGAGAAAACTAGGTGGAATGATTTCTGATGAATTATTAATAAGTAAAGAAAAAGTAGAGTTGTCAGCATCAATTTGTAAAACAGATTTAACATCTGAGTTAGTTGGAGAATTTCCAGAACTTCAAGGTATTATGGGAGGATATTTTTCGGCACATCAAGGATTTGATAAAGATATTTCATTGGCAGTAACTGAACAATATTTACCCATTGGACTTAATTCTAAAATTCCTAAAAAACCTTTTAGTGTTGCTTTATCAGTTACTGACAAAATTGATACTTTGGTTGGTTTTTTTGGTATTAATGAAAAACCAACAAGTTCAAAAGATCCATTTGCACTGAGAAGAACTGCGCTTAGTATTATTAGAATAATAATTGAGAATAAAAAAGATTTAAAAATTAATGATCTACTAAACTATTCTTCAAACCTATATCAAAATCAAGGTTATAGTTTTGTTAATAAAGACTTACAAAAAGAATTATTTAATTTTTTAAAAGACAGATTTAAATATTATTTAAAAGAAAAACAAATTCGTTTTGATATAATTGATGCTTTGATTTCATCTTTTTCGTTAAATAAGTTGTCCTCATCTTTTGAAAAAGCTAAAAGTCTTAATAAAGTTATTAATAACCAAACAGGTACTGATATAACCTCGAGTTATAAAAGAGCATCGAATATATTGGATAGGGAGATGAAAAATAATGAAATTGAAATAACCAATACAACTGATCCTGGAATTTTTAAAAGTGATTATGAGAAAAATTTATATAAAAAGATCAATGAAATAAAAAAATATTATTCTAGGATAAATAATGATGAAAATTATGAACAATCATTGTCAATTTTAGCTGGAGCAAGAAGAGAAGTTTTTGAGTTTTTTGATAACGTTAAAGTAAATGAAGAAAATGAAACTTTAAGAAAAAACAGATTGGAACTTATAAATATGTTATGTAAAACCTTTCAAAATTTTATAAATTTTCAATTATTAAAAACAAATAATGAATAAATTAATTTTAAATTTTAAATCGAAAGATTCAAAAAAAATTAAAAACCCTAAAAATTTTTTAGGTGGAAAAGGTTTAAATTTATCTGAAATGGGAAGAATGGGACTTCCTGTTCCACCTGGTTTTACAATTTCAACAAAGGTTTGTGAAATATTTTATAAAAATAAAAAAAAATTAAACTCAAAATTAATTAATCAAATTAAAAAACAGTTAAAAATAATAGAAAAAGACGTATCAAAAAAATTTGGAGATTTAAAAAATCCTCTTTTATTATCCGTCAGATCTGGTGCCAGAATTTCAATGCCTGGTATGATGGATACAATTCTTAACCTTGGATTAAATGACAAGACTGTAATTGCTCTTGCAAATAAAACCTCCAATGGAAGATTTGCTAAAGATAGCTATAGAAGATTTATTCAAATGTATGGCAATGTTGTTATGGGAGTTGAAAGCTATTGTTTTGAGGAATTAATTGAAAATTATAAATTAACAAAAGGGGTTTTATTAGATACTGAATTGAATGAAGAAGATTGGGATGGTCTTATTAAAGATTTTAAAAATACTATTAAAGAAAAAACAAATAATTTTTTTCCCCAAGATGTATATCAACAATTATTTGGGGCAATAAGTTCTGTATTTTTATCTTGGGAAAGCAATAGGGCTAAAGTATATAGAAAACTGAATCAAATTCCTTCAGAATGGGGAACCGCAGTAAATGTGCAATCAATGGTTTTTGGAAATATGGGAAATGATTGTGCAACTGGAGTTGTTTTTACAAGAAATCCTTCTAATGGTTCAAATGATATTTATGGAGAATATTTAATTAACGCTCAAGGAGAGGATGTAGTGGCAGGAACTAGAACACCACAATACATCACTAAAAAAGCAAAAAAAGAAGCAAAAGTAAAAGAGCTTTCTATGGAAGAAGCCATGCCAAAAGTTTATACAGAATTATTTAAAATTTTAAAAAAATTAGAGAAACATTATAAGGATATGCAAGATGTAGAGTTTACAGTTGAAAATAATAAACTTTGGATTTTACAAACTCGTTCAGGTAAAAGAACATCTAAATCAGCTGTAAAAATTGCAGTTGATATGGTCAAAGAAAAGTTGATTTCAAAAAATGATGCTATTCTAAGAATTGACCCTAATTCTTTAGATACATTATTACATCCAACCTTGGATGAAAAAAATTCTATAGAAGTAATTGCAAGCGGTCTTCCTGCATCTCCTGGCGCAGCAAGTGGAAAGGTAGTCTTTACATCTGAAGAAGCTGAAAGATTAAATGATATGATGCAAGATACAATTTTGGTTCGAGTAGAAACATCTCCTGAGGATATTCAAGGTATGCATGCTGCAAAAGGAATTTTAACAGCCAGAGGTGGCATGACCAGTCATGCTGCAGTAGTTGCAAGAGGAATGGGAAGACCTTGTGTTTCAGGTTCAAGTGAAATTGATATTAATTATGAAAAAAAAGTTTTTAAAACTTTGTCGGTTGAAGTTAAAGAGGGAGATATAATTACTATCGATGGTTCTACAGGAAGAATTATCTTAGGAAATGTGCCAACGGTCAAACCAGAAATTTCTGGTGATTTTTCCAAATTAATGAGATGGGCTGATGATATAAGAAAATTAAAAGTAAGAACGAATTCTGAAACGCCATTAGACACAAAGATAGCTAGAGATTTTGGGGCAGAGGGGATTGGGCTTTGTAGAACAGAACATATGTTTTTTGACGAAGAAAGAATTCTATCAGTAAGAGAAATGATACTTTCTAAAACTCAAGAAGATAGAGCAAAAGCATTAAAAAAACTTTTACCACATCAAAAAAAAGATTTTATTGAAATATTTAAAATTATGCATGGTTTACCAGTTACAGTTCGCTTGCTTGATCCACCCTTACATGAGTTTTTACCAAAATCTCAAAAAGAAATTTTGGAGGTAGCTAATGTTGTAGGCACTAATGTTAAAGAAGTAGAGTCTAGAATTGCAGAATTACATGAACAAAATCCAATGTTGGGACATAGGGGCTGTAGGTTGGGTATTTCTTTTCCCGAGATTTATGAGATGCAATGTAGAGCGATTTTTGAAGCTTTATGCGATTTAAAAAAAAAGAAACAAAAATTTGCATTTCCGGAAATAATGATTCCACTTGTCTCAACTGAAGCAGAAATAAAAATAATGAAAAATCTTGTGATCAATACAGCGAGAAAAGTTCAAGATGAAAATAAAATTAAGATAGAATTTTTAGTTGGTACAATGATTGAATTGCCTAGAGCTGTAATAAAAGCAAAAGATATAGCCAAACATGCTGAATTTTTTAGTTTTGGAACAAACGATTTAACTCAAACTACTTTTGGAATAAGTAGAGACGATAGTGGTAAATTTTTAAATGATTATATTGAAAATAAAATTTTTTCGATAGACCCCTTTGTATCTATTGATGAAGGAGTTAAAGATTTAATAGAAATAGCTGTAAAGAATGGAAAAAAACAAAATAGAAAGATTAAGTTGGGAATATGTGGCGAACATGGAGGTGATCCAAAAAGCATTTATTTTTGTTCAAAAGTAGGTTTAGATTATGTTTCTTGTTCACCATATAGAGTTCCAATAGCAAGATTAGCAGCTGCCCAAGCTGAAATAAAAAAATAAAGTTTGAGTTTTAAAATTAAAAAATGTTACCAAATTATTTAAAACCATATCACACAAATTTTTCAAATTTAGTGAGACTTGGAAGAAAATTTGACGGCGGCTATGTAATTGATAAACGTGTTATTAACAAAACTACAGCAATTATAACTTGTGGACTTGAAGCCGAATGGAGTTTTGAAAAAGAATTTCAAAAAAAAAATAAAGATTGCAAAATAATAGCTTTTGATCATACAGTTGATAAAAAGTTTTGGATTGATAGATTTTTAAGAGATTTTATCTCATTATTGTTATTGCGAAAAATTAAACCAAATCAAATTCTTGATGTATTTAAATTTATTGAATATTTAAATTTTTTTAATGGAAAAAATAAACATCATTTAAAAAAAATAGTTTCAAAAAGAAAAGATAAAAATAAACAAGTTACGATTACAGAGGCTATTGGAGACAATAAAGACATAGTGTTAAAAATTGATATAGAAGGTGATGAATATAAACTTTTAAATGAAGTTAATAAAAATTTGAATAAACTTAATTTAGTTATTATAGAGTTTCATGATCTTCGAAAAAATTTAAAGAAAATAGAGAAGTTTATAAAAAAAACAAAATTAAAGAATATTCATATTCATCCAAATAATTATGGAATGGTAGATAACAATGGTATTCCTGAAGTTATTGAAGTGACATTAATAAATCCAAAAAAATTTAAGATAAAAAATAGTAAAACAAAAAGAAATTATCCTATTAAAGGTTTAGATTTTAGAAATCATAAAAAAGGTCCTGATATAAAAGTTATTTTTGATAAATAAAATTTTTTTATTACTAATCTGTCTTTTTTAAGATTGCGAGCGAACTAGTAGTTTCTAAAAAAATAACAATCATTTTTTTATCATTAGAAATTATCATGTCTCTTACTCTTTCATTGAGAGGAATGTAATTATGATCAACAACTTTATTTCTTTCTTTATTTAGCTTGATGTAGTGAATTCCTAAATCTTGATCTTTAATTTCATTACCCATTGCTCCAATTAAAAATTCAGTGTCTTCTTGATTTAAAGAAATTATTTGGCTTATACCAATTGATGGATTAAAATATTTAATAGGCTCTTCAAATCCAAATTTTTTATGAGATTTGTTTAATGGTGCTTCTTCTAATATTCTTTTTGAGTAGTGTTTTGAATAGTGTTCACCATAAGAAGATATTGGCCAACCAAAATTTTTAACTTTTATAAAAGGTTTGATATTTGTATTAATTTCATCACCTCCTTTTGGTCCATGTTCAGTAGATAAAATAAAATCAAATTTTTTACTGTAGTATAACCCTTGAGGATTTCTATGACCCAAAGAAACAACATTAGCTTTTTTATTTTGAATATTAATTCTTAAAATTTTACCAAAATCACTCTCAGGATCCTGCGCCAAAGGTCTATTTCTAAAATCTCCGGTTGTAAATAAAAGATTAGAATTATCTAATTTTACAATTCTTCCTCCTGCACCTTGATGTGCCCAAAATCCATGATTGTTGTTTACATTTACACAATTTAAAGTTTGATAAAATAATTGAAAATCTAAGTAATTTTCATTCAACTCTGATGTTATAATTTTTAGATCATAGCAATCATCTTTCCTTTTGCCTATATAAGAAATATAAATATTATTGTTATTTATTAGAATATCTTTAATTCCATATTGTTCATGAAAATAAAATTTTTCGTATTGAATTAAGGATCTAATATTAGATTTTATTTTTTTAAAACTTTCTAAATTTTCTATTTTGCTAGATGCAAAAATACCATCATAAGTAGCTAAAAAAATATTTTTTTCTTCATTGTAAAGATCAATATATGCAGTTGCAACAGCACCAAGATTTCCATTAAATAAAATATCATTTGTTGTATATTTAGAAAAATTATAACTATTAAAATTATTTAATTTTTTGTCTTCAAAAACTTTTTTAAAATTAATTTCATTTTCATTTATTAAATCATTAATATTATTTTCATTATCAAATAAATTTTTTTGTATCTTTGATATTTGAGAATTTTTAGCTTTTAATTGTTTAGCCAAGATAGATATTTCATTTTTTTTAGACGCAGAACTTTTCTTATTTAATGAATATCCAAATATCAGCAAACCCAACAAAAAAATTATTAATATTTGATAAATATATTTCTTAAAGATATTCATTAGATAAACTTCATACACATATATCGTTTTTTTTTAAATAAAATTCTTTATTCATCTCTAAATCTATTTCTTATTTGTTTTTTTTTTTTGATATTTCTGTGGTATGTAAATAGTTAATGAAACTTACATACTGCTCAAAAATAAATGATAAAAACTACTAATAATAACATTCACATAGTAATGTACCACTATGTAAGAAATATTAAAAAAAGTAAATATCCTAATCTTAAAGGTTTAGAATTTTCTAACTTTAAAAAACAAATAGTCTATTTAAAAAAAAATTTTAATATATTATCAAATAATCAATTTATTGAGATACTTAATTCTAGAAAAATTCCTAAAAAAAAATCTATTTTATTAACATTTGATGATGGTTATCGAGACCATTTCGAATATGTCTTTCCTTTTTTGAAAAAACAAGATGTGTCTGCTATATTTTACCCACCAATTATGTGCATTAGAAATAAAGCAGTTCTAGATGTCAATAAAATACATTTTATATTAGCAAAAGAAGAAAACAGAGATAAAATTCTTAATTTAATTTTTCTTTATGTAAAAAAAATCCTGAATAAAAATCCACAACAAATTGGAATTGAGAAAATTAATTTATTAAGTAGATATGATGACAAAAAAACAATTTTAATTAAGAGATTATTACAAAATCATTTGCCCTTACCTTATAGAAAAAAAATTGTTGATAAAATATTTAAACATATAGTAAATTATAGTGAAGAAGATTTTTCTAAAATTCTTTATATGAACAATAATAATATACAAGAATTATATAAAAATAACTTTTCAATCGGTTCACATGGTTATAACCACTACTGGTGGGAAAAAATTAATAAAAATGAACAAGAGATGGAAATTAAGAATTCAATAAATTATTTTAAGAAAATAAAAGTTTTTGATAAAAATTTTTCTGTTTGTTATCCGTATGGCAGTTATAATTTACAAACTTTAAATTTATTAAAAAAATATAAAATAAAATTCGCATTAACTACAAGAGTGGGTTCGGTTAATAAAAAAAATATTAAAAAGTTTTACGAATTGCCTAGATTTGATACGAATGACTTTAAATAGATAAAAATGTATAAACAACAAGCACAGACAAAATTATTTTTTGAAAAAGATGCTAAAAATTGGCAAATTAAATCTGATGTAAATAAAAATAAATTGCTAAATACAGTTCAAGAGAGAAATTTTTATGTAGTTAATCAAATTAAAAAATTAAAAATCAATTCTTTAATTGATGTAGGTTGTGGAACTGGTGATTTGTCATATGATGCCTCAAAAATTATAAAAAAAAGTGTCGGTATAGATTTCTCAAAAAATATGATTAGGTTGGCACAAAATAAATTTAAAAGAAAAAATCTAGAATTTTATAACAAAAACTTTTTTAAAACAGATTTTAATGAAAGATTTGACTGTCTTTCTGCTAATGGGTTTATAGAATATTTATCATTAAAAGATATAGTTAAATTCATTAAAATTTCTAAAAAAATTGTTAAAAAAAATAAATTCATAATTTTTGGAACTAGAAACAGGTTATTTAATCTATTTTCATTGAACAAATTTAGCGAAAATGAATTTAAAAAAACTACATTTAAAAAATTTTATGAGGAAAGCATTGCTTTAAATCATATGAAATTTAGTGATTTCATTAGATTAAAAAAAAATAAATTTGAAGAAGTTTTATTTAAGCAACCAAAAACAGCTATAAATGTAGATAAAAGACACCAATTCTCACCACTACAATTAGTTGATATATTAAAAAAAAATAATTGGGAAACTCTTGACTTTTGCCCAATTAATTATCATCCAGTTGTTCCATCAAAATATCATCAAAACAAAGAAAATAAGATTTTTTCAAATTACATTTATCTAAGTAAAGAAAGCAATAAACTTCCTTTTATTCCATTTTCATCTTCTTTTATGGTGTTAGCAAAAAATAAATAATTTTAAGGGGCGTTCTGTTGCCAGGTGCCCCAAACCCCGTTTACTTAATTAACAAAGTTAATTAAGCAGCAATTGCGTAACTTTCGTTAGCAGTTATAAATTAGCCCTTTGCGGAGGAACAATTCCGAACGAAAGAATAGCCTTTAGTCACCCGTCGAATCTAGTTCACCCCCATGAGTTGTAAATGGTGGAGGTGGTGGGTACTGCCCCCACGTCCGCAATGGTTATTACGAAATTCGTTTATCGTCATAGTTGGAAAACCAACCTTATTAATATAAAAGGAATTATAAGAGATTCAATAGCAATCATGAAATTAACCAGGGAACAATCAGAGGAAATAAGGAATCAACAGTCTCAAAGCAATAAAACAAAAAGAGTTACAGCTCCAGAGTTAGAAAAAATTTTATATGAAGCAATGCCAGCTTTAGATCATGGATTTGTAAGAGTAGTTGATTATATGGGAGATGATACATCTATTGTTCAGTCAGCCAGAGTTTCTTATGGAAAAGGAACAAAGCAAGTTTCGACAGATGCTGGATTAATTAAATATTTGATGCGACATTGGCATAGCACCCCTTTTGAGATGTGTGAAATTAAATATCATATAAAGTTACCAATATTTATTGCACGTCAATGGATTAGACATAGAACTGCTAATGTAAATGAATATTCTGCTAGATATTCAATTTTAGATAAAGAATTTTATCTACCAACTTCTGAAAACTTGGCTGCTCAATCAACAAGTAATAGACAAGGAAGAGGAGATGTATTGGAAGGAGAACAAGCAAAAGAGGTTTTAGAACTTTTAAAAAATGATGCAGAAAGAACTTATGGAAACTATGAAACGATGCTTAATGAAAGATATGATGGCTCAACAATTGATGAAAATAAAAAAGGATTAGCAAGAGAACTTGCAAGAATGAATTTAACTTTAAATACATATACACAATGGTATTGGAAAACAGATTTATTAAATCTTATGAATTTTTTAAGATTAAGAGCAGATCATCATGCTCAATACGAAATAAGAGTTTATGCGGATATAATGCTAGATACATTAAAAAAATGGGTACCGATTACTTATGAAGCTTTTATGAATTATAGAGTAGGAGGCACGGAGGTTTCTGCAAAAGGAAAAATAATTCTTAAAAAATTAATTAAAGGAGAAAATATTTTAATGGAAAATTCAGGATTATCTAAAAGGGAATGGAATGAATTAATGGAAGCTTTTGATCTTAAAGATAAGTTGATTTAATCTTATTAGCAAAATTTATATAAATTTTTGAAATTTCATGATCGGGATTTGTTTCGACGATTGGTTTACCGCTATCACCTGATTTTCCAACTTCAGGATCAATTGGTATTTCTCCTAAAAATTCTTTCTTAAATTCTTCAGCTGTTTTGCGTACTCCACCTTTACCAAAAATATTATATTTTTTATTGTCATCTCCAATAAAGTAACTCATGTTATCAACTAAACCTAAAATTCTTACTCCTAATTTATCAAACATTTTTATTCCTCTTTTTACATCTAGTAGAGCTACTTCTTGTGGTGTAGAAACAATAATTGCTCCATCCATTTTAATATCTTGGGAAAATGTTAATTGTGTATCGCCTGTACCTGGTGGCATATCTACAATTATAAAATCTAAATTTTTCCAATTAACTTTTTGAGTAAAAGTTTTAATTGCACTTGTTACCATCGGACCACGCCAAATCATTGGCGTTTGTTGATCAGCTAAAAATCCAATAGACATACATTGGATATTATATTTATTTATAGGTTCTAATTTTTGACCATCAGTTTTTGGTTTTTCATCAATACCAAACATTTTAGGTATTGATGGACCATAAATATCAGCATCCAATAATCCAACTTTACATCCAATATTTTTTAATGCTAAAGCAAGATTTGTTGCAAATGTTGATTTTCCCACACCTCCTTTTGCACTTGAAATTGCAATAGTAAATTTTGTTCCAATAATTGGATTTTTCTCATGTGATTTCCCACTCATCTTTTTTCGCATTGCGTCACTTAATTCTGGTTTTTCCTTTGGCATAATTAGATCTTAACTTGTTTTTCTATATAAAGACATTATATAGATTGTCATATGTCAGATGATTTTCAACAAAGAGGTGGTAGCCCTTGGGGAACACCTCCAGGAGGAGAAGGGAATGGATCAGGAAGAGGTCCAACTCCACCAGATGTTGATAAAATTATTAAAGAATTTCAAGAAAAAATAAAAAAATTTTTGCCTGGAGGAAGCTCTTCTGGAAGTAAACAAGTAATTTTAGCTTTAATTATTTTAGGTTTTGTTTGGCTTGCAAGTGGACTTTATAGAGTATTACCAGATGAACAAGGAGTAGTATTAAGATTTGGAAAATTTGTCAAAACAACTCAGCCTGGATTAAACTATCATATTCCGTTTCCAGTTGAATCAGTTTTAACTCCAAAAGTTACAAAGGTTAATAGAATAGATATTGGTTTTAGATCTGAGAGAGATAGTGGTTTTAGTTCATCAGGCGGTGTAGCAGATGTTCCACAAGAAAGTTTAATGTTAACGGGAGATGAAAATATTGTAAATATTGATTTTTCAGTTTTTTGGGTGATTAAAGATGCTGGAAATTTTTTATTTAAAATCCAAGATCCAGAAGGAACGGTAAAAGCTGCAGCCGAGACCGCAATGAGAGAAGTAATTGCAAGATCAAATATTCAACCTATTTTAACAGAGGGAAGATCAGTTATAGAAACTGATACACAAGAAATTATTCAAAAAATTTTAGATGAATACACCAGTGGAATTCAAATTACTCAAGTCCAAACTCAAAAAGCCGATCCACCCGATCAAGTAATTGATGCATTTAGAGATGTACAGGCAGCAAGAGCTGATATGGA
>CACFSG010000005.1 GCA_902568875.1 uncultured Pelagibacteraceae bacterium | reverse complement strand
ACAAAAATATAGATAGCTTTTTTGATTGGATTAAAGGAGCAGAACTAGTTGAATTAAAGAATTGTAACACCGAAGAAGATCCTGTTAGACCTGAATTAGATAATGTTTTTAGAAGAAGTTATGGGAGAAAAATATATGGAGTTAGATATATGGGAAAAATTCATGCTGTGATGTGTTTTGCTTATACAAATCAAATTCCTAAAAATGTTATAGAATTAGATAAGTTCAGTCATGATGCTTATTTAAAAAGTGCACAAAGAGATCAAAATATTGGACAGATTGCTATTGCATATACTGTATGGTCAAAAAAAAAAGGTGGTGGTAAATTAATTGTTAAAGAAGTCTTTAAAAAAATTAAAAAATCAAATCACCTTAATAGACTAGTTACATTGTCACCTTTAACTGAAATGGCAACAAAATTTCATAGTAAAAATGGGGCAAAACTTTTAAGAATAAATGAAACAACACAAAATTTTGAGTATCAAATAGATAAAAAATAGCAAATTTAAAGTATTGAGTATGATTTTAAATTCATTTAAAATACCAAAATAGTGTTTACTTATATTTTACCATTTCTTGTATTAATTTTAATAGTAGTTTTTATTCATGAATATGGCCATTATTACTTTGCAAAAAAATACGGGGTAGGAGTTACCGATTTTTCAATAGGATTTGGAAAAGAGATTTTTGGGTGGAATGATAAATCAGGAACAAGATGGAAAATTTGTTGGATACCACTTGGAGGATATGTTAAATTTTTTGGTGATCGAAATGTATATTCTCAATCTGATCAAGAAAAAATTATAGAAAAATACAATGAAAATGATCGTAAAAAATTATTTGTTTTAAAACCCTTATATCAAAGAGTTTTAATTGTATTTGGTGGTCCTTTTGCTAATTTTTTATTGGCTTTAGCGATATTTTTTTCAATTTATACATTTATTGGTAAAGATTTTACACCAGCAGTAATTAATGAAGTTCAAAAAGATAGTCCTGCAATGATTGGTGGATTAAAACAAAATGATATAATTTTAGAAATTGATGGCAATAAAGTTAAAAGTATTCTGGAAGTTTCTAAGTATATTATGATGTCCACAGATGAACTTATAGATTTTAAGGTTAAACGTTCTTACGACGAATTGTTGTTAAAGATTAAACCTAACATAGTTTTAAGTGAAGATAATCTCGGTAATAAAATAAATAAAAGAGTAGTTGGGATAAAATTAGGAGCATATAATAATGAAATTAACCATGTAAAATTAGGCCCTGCTCAAGCAATTTATCATGCTGTTTATGAAGTTTATTATGTAAGTATTTCATCACTAAAATACATTGGAGCTATGATTTCTGGTAAAGCAGACACTTCTCAACTTGGTGGACCAATTAGAATTGCTAAAATATCAGGTCAAGTAGCCGAATTTGGAATTTTAGCATTTATTAGCATGATGGCTTATATTTCCATAAGTTTAGGTTTAATAAATCTTTTCCCAATACCTATGTTAGATGGTGGACATTTAATGTTTTATGCATTTGAAAAGTTTTTAGGTCGTCCTTTATCGCAAAAAACTCAAGAGGGTTTTTTTCGAATCGGACTATTTTTATTGTTATCATTGATGTTTTTTACAACTTTTAATGACTTAAAAGACCTTGGTTTATTTAAATAAATCAATTTTAAAAATGTTCAAAAAGGCAGTAAAATCAATGATTATTTATAATTATACAATATATTGTGTATAACTTTTAGTGACATACTAAAAAAAGTCTTGATTTATCAATACTTTTGATAAAAATAGTTAATAACCTAATAAAACCGGAGCTAAAATGAATAAAAAACAATTAGTAGTCAAACTAGCAGGGGCTTTAAATCAAAGTAAAGCTGATGCTGAAAGAACTTTTGACACAATTACCAACACTATTTTAGACGCTTTAAAAGCAGATGATTCAGTAAAAATTGCTGGATTTGGAACTTATAAAGTAGCTAAAAGAAAAGCTAGAGTTGGAAGAAATCCTAGAACTGGTGAACAGATTCAAATTGCTGCATCACAAAAGGTAAAATTCTTACCTGCTAAAGCTTTAAAAGAAGTATTCAATAAATAATATTATTAAACAGCCTTAACGAAAATAACGTTAAGGCTGTTTCTATATGCAAAATATGCATACCCAATTTTCCTAATCAACGTTAGTTTTAAAAAATTTATAAAATAAAAGCTTTTCTATTAACAGAAAGGTTTTATGACAAAATTATTAAAAAAATTATGTGTACCACTTATTAGTTTAATATTTTTATTAAACATGAGTAGTGCAGGTATGGCAGAAACCACAGTTTCAGCAGAAGTAAGTTTTATATTTAATACACTATTATTTCTAATTTGTGGTTTTCTAGTGATGTTTATGGCAGCTGGTTTTGCTATGCTAGAATCAGGAATGGTTACATCTAAAAGTGTATCCGTAATCTGTGCAAAAAATATAGGTTTATTTTCAATTGCAGCAATTATGTTTTGGCTTGTAGGATATAATCTTGCTTATGGTATACCTGAAGGAGGGTATATTGGTAAGTTTATCCCATGGTCAGATGCTAGTTCACTATCAAAACCTTATGCCGATGGTTCTGATTGGTATTTTCAAATGGTATTTTGTGCAACAACAGTATCAATTGTATCAGGAACATTAGCTGAAAGAATAAAATTATGGCCATTTTTTCTTTTTGCAGCAATTTTAGCTGGAATTATTTATCCGATTGTAATGGGTTGGCAATGGGGAGGTGGCTGGTTAGCTTCTGCAGGTTTTGCAGATTTTGCAGGATCAACTCTAGTACACTCAACTGGTGGTGCAGCTGCACTTGCCGGTGCAATCTTGCTTGGACCTAGACTAGGACGATTTACTAAAAAAGGCGAGGCAGCACCTCTTAAGCCTTTTGCCGCTTCTTCGATACCACTTGTAACTCTTGGAGTGTTTGTTCTGTGGTTAGGTTGGTTTGGATTTAATGGTGGTTCTCAATTAGCTATGGGAACCGGTGATGATGCAATAGCAGTATCAAAAATATTTATTAATACATTATTAGCTGGAGCAGGTGGTGTTATGGCCGCTGGAGCTCTTACAAAATTATCTGGAAAAACAGATGTTATTCAAATGCTTAATGGATGTATTGGTGGTCTAGTAGCTATTACAGCTGAACCTTTGTTGCCTTCTCCTTTAGCAGCAATACTGATTGGTGCCGTTGGCGGTGTGATAGTAGTTTACGGTACAAAACTATTATTTGCAGCAAAAATTGATGACGTTGTTGGAGCAATACCTGCACACTTATTTGCAGGAATTTGGGGTACACTAGTAGTACCTGTAACAAACAGTGGTGCAAACTTTGGAACACAGTTACTTGGAGTAATTGCAATTAACGTGTTTGTGTTTGTAGTAGCATTAATTGTTTGGTCAACAATGAAAGCAACAATGGGTATCAGATTGAGTAAAGAAGCTGAAGTTAAGGGTACAGATGTATCTGAGACTGGTGTTATAGCTTACTCAATACGTGACTAATTGTTAACAATAACAATAAAGGGACTCTTCACTCTCTGTGTATTCTCCGCGATTACTCTCATTGAAGGGTCCCTTATTTTTATAAATTATTAACTATGTGTTCAAAAACTTCATTTGGTTTAAGTTTTTTCATTCCACTTCTGTCTCTAATCCATATATTATCAACATAATCTTTTGGAGTTATTGGGTTTATTTTACTATATTTTAACTCGCTTACTGGATCAGTGGCAATTAAGCCAAAAGTCTTAACACCTAAAGCTGCAGATAAGTTTAAAGGACCTGAATTGTTACCCACATAAAAGTCAGAATTTTTAATTGCTAAAATCACTCCCTGAAGATCTTTATTGGAACAATCTATAAAATACTCTCTTTTTGAGTCATTTTTAATTTTTTTAGCTATATGAGATTTGTCAGGACCACAAATTAAATAGATATAATCAAATAGTTTTTTTTCATATAACAAATCAGCTAGTTTTATAAAATCTTCTTCATACCACATCTTAAAATCTTCAAACGAGTCAACACCAAAAGCAATTTTTTTTCCATCGACCAAAAGATCATAATTATTTTCTTTAAATCGTTCAATATTAACTTCTAAGTTTGGAAATTTATTATTTAAAGTTATAGAATTAATTTTTAAGAATTTTTGAGATTGTTCAGAGTAATTTAGTTTCCAGTCTTCTTCATCTAAGTAATTTTTGGCAGTAATCCATTTCTTTTGATTTCTAAATCCTGGTCCTATTATATTTTTGATCCCAGCTAATTTTGCAGCAATTGCAGGTTTATTTACTTTGTCTAAAATATAAACGTAATCGTATTTTTCTGAATTAAATATCTTTTTTAATTTAAAAACATCTATCCAATATGTTAAACCTTTTCGAAATTCATTATAATAAATTTTATTAATATGGTTTAAGTCTTTTAGAATATTTTGTGCTTGGGTTTTTTTTCTAACAACTAAATCAACTTTTTCACCATGATGATCACTAATAGCTTTTAAGTATGGAAGTTGCCAAATTAAATCACCTAATTTGTGATGTGTATAAACTATACAAATTTTTTTATTCATTAAATTTTAATATTTTAGGTAGCACAATTTTTTTCTATGATTATATTAAAAATTATATAATAATTTAATTAATTATGAATATAAAATCATCTCAAACTTTAGTTTCTGAAGCTTTAAAGCAAATTAAAACGATTTCTACTAATGATGCATATAAAATGGTTAATGAAAATCAATGTAATTTAATTGATATAAGAGATATTCGAGAACTTGAAAAAGAAGGCAGAGTTGAAAATTCACAACACATCCCAAGAGGAATGTTAGAATTTTGGCTAGATCCAGAAAGTGTTTATTTTAAAGAAGGTAAATTAGATTTAAACAAAGAAATGGTTTTATTTTGTGCTGGTGGATTAAGATCTGCTTTGGCTGCTAAATCATTAAAAGATATGGGTTTTGAAAAAGTATCACATATAGATGGTGGGTTTGGAGCAATAAAACAAAGTAAATTTAAGATTATTTAAGAATCATATTCATCTAAAGCATAATCTAATCGATCTTGTCCCCAAAAGATTTTTTTATTTACAATAAATGTTGGCGCTCCAAAAATATTTTTTTTAAAAGCAAGACTTGTAAGTAGTTTTAATTTTTTTTTAATTCTTACATCTTTTATATTTTTAAAAAAATTGTTTTTGTTAATTCCAGATATTTCTAAAATTTTAATAAGATTTTCTTGACTAGAAATGTCAATATTGTCTTTCCAATAAGCATCAAAACATAATTCTAAATACTTTTTCTTAAATTTATTATCTATTACAAGATATCCTCTCATTAAGTATAGAGAATTTATTGGAAATTTAATATTCCATTGGAATTTAATTTTATTTTTTTTTGCAACTAATTCACAATCGTTCTTCATATTTTTTAGTTTATGTTTATTAAATGCAGGTGGAGTTATTCTTCCAAGTTTGTGAAGTCCACCTAATAATATGGGTTTATAATTTATATTAATTTTTCTTTTATTATTTAAACACTTTATTTTTTGGTAAGCTAGATATGAATAAGGACTAATAAAATCAAAATAAAAATTAATTGATTTAGTCATATAGATTTATGCTTTTGGCATGAAATATTCTTATTAACCAATAGACAAATAATCCCACGGGACCAATTAAATATGTAATAATTAAAGGCACTATTATTAAAATTTTATTAATTGATAGTTTTTGGGCATCTTTAACAATCCAGCCACCAGTAAAAAGGTTAATAGCAACAAAATGTATCCAAAAAGTTATTAAATAAGAATTATTTGAAAATAAATTTGATAAGTTTTCAAGTCCAAGATAAAGACTGAAATTGTCAAAAAAATCATAAGAATTTAAATACGATTTATAAAGAATAAAAATGTAAGCAACACTAAGAATAAAAATAGGAAAAATAGAAGTTACAAAAAATCTACAAAGATGTGATTGTGGAAAAAAAATTAGAATAAGCCAAAATGGAAGAACTCCTAAATTCACCCAGTAGTAGAGCATCTCAATTGTAAAATAATTATAAATTTGCTCGATCATTTTAAAATATATTATATTAAATCTACTCATGATTCCTATAAGAAATAAAAAAAAAACTTTACAAGCAACTGTTGATGAAATGAGAAATTTTGCGCTTGCTTACGCTGAAAAGTATGCCCCTTCTAAACAACAACTTAAAACCTATCTTTTAAAGAAATATCTTAAAGTTTCAGTTCTAAATGTTAAAAAAAAAGATGTAACAAATTTAATTGATATTGTTTTATCTGATCTAGAAAAAAATAAATTTATTAATGATCAATTTTATTCTGATAGTAAAGCAAAAAGTATGATTAAAAGAGGAAGTTCAATTAACAAAATAAGAAACTATCTGATTGGGAAAGGTATTAATAGTGAATTTATTAAAGATACAGTTAATAAAATTCAAGATAAAAATTCTGATCAAGATTTTTTTTCTGCAATAAAAATTTGTAAAAAGAAAAGAATTGGACCAGCAAGAATTGAGGACAATAGAACTTTATTTTATAAAAAAGATATTTCTTTATTAGCTAGAAATGGTTTTGATTTTGAAACTTCAAAAAAAGTGATGAATATTAAAAAAGATGATTATTTAAAAATAATTAAATTACTTTAATTTTTTTTCTTTTTCTTTTTTAACCAAGAAGTCGATTTTACTTTTAAGATAATTTTTTATAAAAACAAAAACTAATAATCCAAAAATTGAGACAGATACGATTATAATTAATATTATTCTTAATTGTTCATCCATTATAAAATGTTTTTACTTTTTAAAATTAAACTTGGATTTTTAAAGTCTTTTTTTCCATATTTTATCTCTTTATTTTGAAAATCTGTAACAATACCTCCTGCGTGTTTCAAAATTGCATGACCAGCTGCAATATCCCATTCACAAGCTCTTGGCTCAGCCACATAACCATCATACTCTCCAGTAGCTATAACACAAAATTTTAAAGAACTTTTCATTCTTTGATATTTTTTTACATTAAATTTTTTATGAATTTTTTCTATTTCTGGTTTAATTTTATTTGAATAAGATACAAATTTAATTTCATTTTTATCAAAATTTTTTGAACAATTTAATTTTACTGTTTTTCCATTTACAATTTCAAAGGCAGAATTTTCTCCATATGAATAAAACATTCTTTTTTTTGATGGTGCATAAATTAATCCAGCAGCAGGATATTTATTTATAATTAAACCAGCATTTATAGTAAATTCTTCCAAATTATTAATGTAATCATAAGTGCCATCTATAGGATCAACTAACCAAAAATCTTTTAGATCATTTTGTGATTTATTATCTGAAGTTTCTTCTGAAATAATTGGTAAATGAGGTGTGATTTCTTTTAATTTTTGTGTAATGATTTTATTAACTTCCATATCACCATTACTAACAGGTGTATTATCAGATTTAATTTTTTTTGTTAATCCTTTATCTCTAAGGTCTAAAGATACTTTGCCAGCATGAAGAAAAGTATCAATTAATTCTTCAACAATTTTTTTTATATTTAGTTCAGTCATCTAATTTTATTAATTCTATATTTTGTGTATTTATTACTTTTTTTCCAACATTTTCGAAATTTACTGTCACTTTATTTTTAATAATTGATTGAACTTGACCTATTCCCCATTCTTTATTTGATGGATTTATCACTTTGTCACCAGGTTCATAATCTAATATCATTTAATTTAACTTATATTAGAAATAAGTATAAATACCATAAAATGAATAAAGAAATAAATTCTATAGGCTTTAATAAAAAACCTTCAGATACAACTGTGGTTGTTGCAATGTCGGGGGGCGTAGACTCTTCTACTGTAGCAGGCATGATGAAGAAAGAAGGTTATAATGTTATTGGTATAACATTAAAACTTTATGATGATGGCAAAGAAGTTGCAGCTTCAAAACAATGTTGTTCCGGTCAAGATATAATGGATGCAAAAAGAGTGGCTCATAAATTAGATATAGAACATAAAATTTTATATTATCAAAATAAATTTAAAGAAGGTGTCATTAATAATTTTGTTGAAAGTTATTTGAAAGGTGAAACACCAATTCCATGTGTACAATGCAATCAAACAGTTAAGTTTAAAGATTTATTTGAAGTTTCGAAAAATCTAAATGCTGATGCTTTAATTACTGGTCATTATGTAAAAAGTATTACCACTAATAACACAACTAATATGTATAGAGCTATCGATGAAAATAGAGATCAAAGTTATTTTTTATTTAATACAACGAGAGAACAATTAGATTATTTAAGATTTCCCTTAGGAGGTTTGCTTAAAAATGAAACTAGGGAAATTGCAAAAAAACTTGATCTAAATGTTGCCGATAAACCAGATAGTCAAGATATTTGTTTTGTTCCAAATGGTGATTATGCTTCTGTAATACAAAAATTTAAACCTGACTCTTTTAAAAAGGGAAATATCAAAAATCTAAATGATCAAGTCATAGGTGTACATGATGGAATCATAAATTTTACAATAGGTCAAAGAAAAGGAATTAAAGTTTCTGATAAAGATCCTTTATATGTATTAAAAATAAATTCTGAAAAAAATGAAATTATAGTAGGTCCCAAAAATAAGCTTGGAAAAAAAACATTTGATTTAAAAGAATTGAATCTGTTAGTTAAAAAAGAAAAATTTGAGAAAGAAATCTTTGTAAAAGTAAGGTCCACAGGAAAATTACTTAAAGCAAAAGTTAATTTTAAAGAAAATAATAAGGCTTTGGTAAATTTAGACAGAACGGAAGATGGTATATCTCCTGGTCAAGCATGTGTTTTTTATTCTAAAGATAATTTAGGAGAAAAAGTTTTGGGAGGTGGTTGGATTGTCTCATAATTTTTTTTTAAGTCCAAAAAAGATCATTAAAAAATATATTTGTATAAGTAAAAAATAATTCCAAGATACAATATTTTTGAAATTTGTTATTTCAATAATTTTCATTATCATAAAAGGAAACAATAACAATCCAACTAAACCTAGTATCAAACTGTAATAATATATTAAGTAACCAAATTTTTTATTAAAATAAGACAAACTCTTTAATTTATTAGAAAAAATTATTTGAGTTAATAATGTGAAAAAAATATAAATAAAAATACCTATTTGTCTAAAGAATTTATATAATTTTCCCTCACCTAAAAAAATTATATAAAGTACAAGAAATAATATTGAGCAATATGCTATTAACAAAGAAAATTTAGAAATATTAATATTATCAAAATTTAATAATTTATAATAATTTTTCCAAAATAGTCCTAAAAAAATTGCATAGATTAACATTAAAGGCTTAAAAAAATAAACCACTGGTTCGTATCTCCCAACTCTTGAAATAGAGGTACACCCATCAAAGTTAGGTATACACCAGTTTATTAAGTTTAGGTTGGCTGACCAAATAAAAGATATGATTATTGTTAATAAGGGCAAGAAAAAACAAATGATGCATAAATGTTTGAAATTTACATTCATGAATTAGTTCTAAAATTATTTTTTCTTGTTCTTTTTTCTAGCTCTTCTCTTTTTAGAGCCCATTTTTCTTCGACCTCTATGTTTTTTTGGGTAACTCATTAAATCCTATTCATTAATTTATTGAATTTTCTATTTGGATATAGCATTGTCTTTTAAGCATATCAATTTTTTTATGACAAAATCTTTTAAGACTTTTTTAAAACATACTGCAAAAGACTTTCATAATCAGTCTGTAAATCCACCAGTTGTTAGAGCTTCAACTATTATATTTAAATCAATGAAACATATTAGAAAAACACAATCTAAAGCTCAAAAAAATCCAACAGGTGGTCATTATGATTATGGCAGACAAGGAACTTCGACAACTCATATATTACAAAAAATACTTACTAAACTTGAAGAAAGTTATCATGTTTTTACAACACCTACTGGTTTTGGTTCTGTTTTTTTAGCGATTTTTAGTGTTGTTAGACCCGGAGATGAAATGTTAGTCGCAGATCCTGTATATAGTCCTACAAGAATTTTAACTGAAGATTATTTAAAAGAATTTAATATAAAAACAGTTTTTTATGATCCACATAATTTAAAAACATTACAAAATAATATTACAAAAAAAACAAAGTTAATTTTTGTTGAAAATCCAGGAAGTAATACTTTTGATTTTCAAGATCTTGGAAAAATTGTATCTATAGCTAAAAAAAATAAGATTTTTACAGCTATAGATAATACATGGGGCACACCATATTATTTAAAACCAATAAAACTTGGTTTTGATATGTCAATTGTGTCTGCAACTAAATATTATTCAGGTCATTCAGATGTTATGGGTGGAAGTTTAGCGGTAAATAAAAAAGTTTTTAATAAAGTAAAAGCAGCAGAAAAAATTACAGGTTTAAGATTAGGTCCTGATGATGCGTACTTAATAACAAGAGGTTTAAGAACGCTAGATGTTAGGTTAGATAGACATAGAGAAAATTCAAAAAAAGTTGCTGCTTTTTTATCTAAAAATAAAAAAATTAAACTTTTGTATCCTTATAAAAAAGATTCTTTTAATTTTAGAATGTGGAAAAAATATTATTCGGGTGCATCAGGATTGATGGGATTAAAGATTAAATCTAAAAATATAAATTCAGTTAGAAAATTTGTTAATTCTCTTAAATTATTTGGCTATGGATATAGCTGGGGTGGTTTTGAAAGTTTAGTGTTACATCAAGAATTTAGAGAAACAGGAAACAGAAAGTATTTAAATTTAAAAAAAGATGAACATTTAGTAAGATTACACATTGGTTTAGAGGATCCAAGAGATTTGATAGAAGACCTAAAAAAATCCCTTAAATATATTAGATGAGTTCTGAAAAATTTATAAAAAACAATTTAGCTTTAACAACTCTTATAGCTGCATCTCTAGTTGTCTTTATATCTTTAAGTGTAAGGCAAGTTTTTGGTATGTTTTTTATGGATTTTAATAATGACTTAGGCATTTCAAATACAGAGTTTGGTTTAGCTATAGGCATTCAAATGTTAGGCTGGGGTTTATCAGGACCTATTTTTGGAGCAATAGCAGATAAATATGGTGGTCACAAAGCTATTATTCTTGCTTTTGTTTTTTATATTTTAGGTATTTATTTTTTATACTCTGGTCCTAATACAGGCATTTATTTTCAAATTAGTTTAGGAGTCTTAATTGGAATTGGTTGTGGAGGAACAGCTATAAGTATACCAATGTCTATAGTAGGCAAACATTTTCCATTATCCAATAGAACAATAGCGATGAGTATAGTTACTGCAGTAGGTTCGTTTGGGTATTTTTTATCTCCATTATATACGAACTATTCATTAAAAAGTAATGGTTGGGTTGAAACATTATTTATTTTTATGATTTTTTTAATAGTTGGTCTTTTAGTAGCTTATTTTGTTAGATCACCAAACTTAAATCAATCAATAGAAAAAAATAATGAACAGACTACTTTAGAGGCTCTTAAAGAAGCTTTTCAAAATAAAAGTTATGTACTATTAATTTCTGGATTCTTTGTTTGTGGTTTTCACATAACATTAGTTGGAACACATGTACCAAAATATGCAATTGATAGAGGTCTGGAAGATTGGACTGCAGCAATGATTTTATCTTTAATAGGTTTTTTTAATATTATAGGATCATTATTAAGTGGTTATTTATCATCCAAGAATAGTAAAAAAATCATTCTAAGTTGTATATACTTTTTAAGAGGAATCTCTTTATGTTTATTTATTTTCACGCCACCTAGTACGATTACATCAATTATCTTTGGTGCTAGTTTTGGTATACTATGGCTATCAACAGTACCTGCTACAAGTGGGATAGTAGCGCATATATTCGGAACAAAATATCTTGGATTATTATACGGTTTAGTTTTTTTAAGTCATCAGATAGGATCTTTTTTTGGAGCATATCTCGGAGGTTTATTTTATGATCTATACGGTTCTTATGACTATGCGTGGTATTTAGCAATTGCATTATCAGTATTTGCAGCAATAATACACTTACCGATTAAAGAAGAACCGCTTTTGAGATTAAAAACAGAATAAATTGAGTAATAATAATCAATTAACTAATATACATAATTCTAAGAAGTCTTATATTATTTATAAATCTAGTAAAGGTTTTAATTTATATACAAATTTTTCAAAAAAAATTATTTTAAATAATAAAAATATTATTAGTTTTTTAAATAGGAAAAATGATAAAAAAAAATTAAAAAAAACTGATTTATTTATAGGTTTTTTTGGATATGAATTATTAAATAATTTAATTGATGTTAAAATTCCTAAACAAAAAAATATTAATTTTCCTAAAGGTATTTTTTATAAACCTGAAAAAAGTATAAGTTTAAATAATAATCTTAAATATAAAAATAAAATTGATTTTAAGTTTAATAATGATTTTAAATTAAATATTAATAAAGATTCTTATAAAAAAATTTTTGATAAATTTAAAAAAAGAATTAAAAAAGGTGAAACTTATCAAATAAAAATTTGTACTAAATATAAAAAAAAAACTAAAATAGATCCTCTAGATTTTTTCTGCAGATTATCCAAAACTAATTTGGCTCCAGAAGCTTTTATGATTAGAGATAAAAATTATTCAATTATTAGCTGTTCTCCTGAAAATTTGATAACTAAAAAAGGTCCTTTTATAACCACTAAACCTATAGCAGGAACAGTAAAAAAAAATAAAAAAATGAATAAGGTTAAAGCATTAAATTATTTTAAAAAAAATATTAAAGAAACAAAAGAACACAATATGATTGTTGACATGGAAAGAAATGATTTATCCCGAATATGTAAAATCGGCACTGTTAAATTATTGAAAACTAAAATTGTTGAAGAATATAAAGATCTTTTTCACTATGTTAGTTTAATTAGAGGCAAACTTAAAAGGAATATAAAAAACATCGATATTATTAAAGCTATGATGCCAGGTGGATCAGTTATTGGTTGTCCAAAAATAAGTACTCTTAATCTTTTAAATAAACAAGAAAAAGAAAATAGAAATATTTACACAGGTAGTTTTGGTTTTATTAAGTTTAATGGTGATATGAGATTTAATATTATAATAAGATCTATTTTAAATTTTAAAAATATTTCAGAAATTTCTGTAGCCTCTGGTGTTGTTGTCGACAGTAATGCTAATCATGAATTTAGTGAAAATTATATAAAAGCAAAAGCTCTAATTGATTTATTTAAATGATTTACGTAATAGACCATAACGATTCATTTACCCACAATGTAGTTCATCAATTTTCATTATTCGATAAAGTTGAGTGTGATAATTATAATAAAATAAATAAATCAAAACTTGCTAAAGCTTCGGTAATTGTTTTTTCACCTGGACCAGGAAATCCAAAAAATTATTCCATAACTTCAAAAATCTATAAAAAGTTTAAGGGTAAGAAAAAAATGATTGGTATTTGTTTGGGATTTCAACAAATATTATTTTGTGAAGGAGCAAAAATAGTTGAACAAAAAAAAATTTATCATGGCTTTCAATCTAATATTAAAGTTATCAATAACAGATCATTATTTAAAAAAGGTAAAAAATTTAAAGTTGGTAGATATCATTCTTTAAAATTAAAAGAACCTTTTAAAATTAAGAATTTTGAGATAACTATGAGATGTTTAAAATCAAAAGTAGCAATGTCTTTTGAAAATAACAAAGATAAAATTTATGGATTTCAATTTCACCCAGAGTCATTCTTAACTATCAATGGTAACTTACTTATTAAAAAAATCTTATCAGCTTAAAGATCTACAGGAAATAGATTTTAAAGATTTATGGGGTGACCATGGTATTTTTACGACGATGTGGGTTTTTGGAAAACCACCAAGAATTTTATTTTTTGAAAATCATATAAAAAATTTAATTAGATCTCTTAATAAGTATGGAATAAAAAAAAAATTTATAAAAAGAGATATTCTCGAAATTATTAATAAAAATTTATCTAAAAACTATAATTATAATCATTTGTTTAGAGTTGCTTTAAATAAAAAAGTAATTTCAATATCTTTAAGAAAAAAAATTTCTTCTAAATTAGATTTTAATTTAAAACTTGTAAAGTTAAAACGTGAAAGACCTCAATATAAAAATTTAAAATATAAAAAAATTTTATCTTATTTATCAAAAATGAATAATTCCAAATCAGATATTGCTCTTGTTTTTAAAAATAAAATTTTGGAAACAGGAACTTCTAATCTTTTGTTTATAAAAGGAAAAAAGGTTTTTATTCCAAAAAAAGATTATTATGAGGGTAATACTTATAAATTTTTTAAAACTAAAATTAAAAAAATAATTAAAAAAGATATTTTAGTTAATGAATTAAAAAAATATGATGAAATTATATTAATTGGTTCTGGCAAAGGTGTGACTTCTGTTAAAACAATTAAACAAATTGGATGGAAAAGAAAAAATTTAATACAGTATAAAATATTTTCAAAATATTATCTTTCTGCAATTAAAAAATGTAATCTTTATAAATTTAAGTAATATGAGCGATCCAAATAATCCATGTTTATTTTGTGATATTAAAAAAAGTGGCTGTGCTCATCAAAATAATTTGGCTTATGCAAGTTATGATTCTTATCCGGTATCAAATCATCATTGCTTAATAATTCCTAAGAGACATGTAAGTAATTATTTTGATTTAACTAACCAAGAAATTATTGCTTGCAATGATTTAATCAAGCTAATCAAACAAGAAATTTTAGATAAAGATAAAACAGTTGAGGCTTTTAATATAGGCGTAAATACAGGTAAAATTGCAGGTCAATCTATTATGCATTGTCATATCCATTTGATTCCTAGAAGGAAAGGTGATGTGGAGAATCCCCAAGGAGGAGTGAGATCAGTAATTCCTTTAAAACAACATTATACGAGAAAAAATAAATAAATTTTCATTTATTAGTGTTACTATATGACAAGATTCCAAGGTTGATCTATTTTAATAACTATACTAAACAACTAATCGAAAGGGGAATAATCTAATGTTATCTGTTAATCCATTTGCCATCCTGGCAGAAACTGTATCACCAGTATATATGCAGTCTTTTGTTATCTTAATGGTATTGTTAATAGTTATTGGAACTCTTCTAGACATTATTCATAAAAAAAATGTTAAATATTTTTTTGAGAATGCAAAAAAAGCAAAATTATCTGCTACAAAAACTTTAAGCACTGTTGAAAAAATATCTGTAGTTTCCAAAACTATTGTTAGTGATATAGCAACAACATCAGAGTTAGGAGCGGGAAAAAGAAGAGTGGCTCATTTACTCGGAATGTATGGAACAATTTTATTCTGGATAGGATCAGTAATAATGATTTTTTGTTATACAAGTTCATCCTCAGACACCCCATCTTTTTGGCCTATCATTTGGCACGTGGGTGCTATTATGACAGTTATAGGTGGTGGTTGGTTTTGGTTTTTTTTAAGAGTAGATGTTTATTCAGAAGCTCAACCTTGGTATAGAATTATTAAAGCAGATTTATTTGTACTTGCATTAGTTGCATCTTCCTTAACTGGTTTAATTTGGTCTTATTTACAAACTTTAAATTTAAATGATAGATGGGATGATAAAGCTTTTTTAATATTATTTATTGTATCAAACCTAGTTTTATTTGGAGGTGTGTATTGGTCAAAATTTGCACATATGTTTTATAAACCAGGAGCAGCAATACAAAAAAATTTAGCAGAAGCAGATGGTTCAAGAGATAATTTACCACCTGAAGCTGATGCACCTAAACAATTTGGATTAGGCATGAAAAGAGATGAACCAAAACATTATTAATATGATAAAAGGAGAAAAATAAAATTATGTCAACATTTGTATACATGACACGTTGTGATGGTTGTGGTCATTGTGTAGATATTTGTCCATCAGATATTATGCATATTGATGAAAATATTAGACGAGCAAAAAACATTGAACCAAATTTTTGTTGGGAATGTTATTCTTGTGTGAAAGCATGCCCAAATCATGCAATAGATGTTAGAGGATATGCTGACTTTGCTCCCATGGGTCACAGTGTAAGAGTAAGAAGAGAAGAAGAAAAAGGTACAATTTCTTGGAAAATAAAATTTAGAAATGGAACAGAAAAAAACTTTGTTTCTCCTATAACAACTAAACCTTGGGGAAAATTTATTCCAAAACTTGCCGAAGGTGATAAACCAAATCAAGGAGAGATTAATTCACAAAGATTATATACAGAACCAGAAGGACTTAATATTGATGGAGAATTACCTTCTGTGCCAAAAGATTCATTTAAAAAAGGAGTTTATTACTAATGGCTAAACATAAAACACATTACGAAGATTGTGATATTTTAGTTGTTGGTGGTGGTATGGCTGGAACTGGTGCCACATTTGAGGCTAGACATTGGGGAAGGGATTTAAAGATTATTTGTGTTGAAAAAGCTAATATAGACAGAAGTGGTGCTGTAGCTCAAGGTCTTTACGCAATTAACTGCTATATGGGTATGCAATGGGGTGAAAATCAACCTGAAGATCACGTAAGATATGCTCGTAATGATTTAATGGGAATGGTTAGAGAAGATTTAGGTTATGACATGGCACGTCACGTAGACTCTACAGTTCATATGTTTGATGAATGGGGACTGCCAATGATGAAAAATGAAGAAACTGGCAGATATCTTAGAGAAGGTAAATGGCAAATTATGATTCATGGGGAGAGTTACAAACCCATTGTTGCAGAAGCAGCAAAAAAATCAGCAGACAAAATTTATAACAGAATTATGGTTACTCATCTTTTAATGGATGAAGCTAAAGAAAATAGAGTTGGTGGTGCTGTTGGATTTAACATGAGAACAGGAGACTTTCATGTGTTTAGAGCAAAAACTGTAATAGTTGCAGCCGGTGGTGCATCACATATTTTTAAACCAAGAGCAGTTGGAGAAGGAATGGGAAGAACTTGGTATGCACCTTGGAGCAATGGTTCAGCTTATGCTTTACCGATTGCTGCTGGAGCTAAAATGACACAAATGGAAAATAGAATTGTGTTATGTAGATTTAAAGATGGCTATGGTCCAGTTGGAGCATATTTTTTACATTTAAAAACTTACACTCAAAATGCAAACGGTGAAAATTATGAAAAAAAATGGTACAACCAAACAAAAGAACTGGTTGGTGAATATATTGATCATCACCCAACTCCTACCTGTTTAAGAAATCACGCATTTATTCAAGAAGTAGCTGCAGGCGGTGGACCTATTCATATGGTTACTACTGAAGCTTTTCAAGATCCACACTTAGAAACAGTCGGTTGGGAAAACTTTCTAGGAATGACAGTAGGTCAAGCAGTGGTATGGGCTTCACAAAATATTGATCCAAAATATACAAATCCAGAATTAACAACTTCAGAACCATACGTAATGGGTTCTCATGCTACTTGTTCAGGTGCTTGGGTTAGTGGTCCAGAAGATCTTTCACCTCCAGAATATTTTTGGGGCTATAACAGAATGTTAACAGTAGAGGGTCTTTTTGGTGCTGGAGACACTGTTGGTGGTAGTGCTCATAAATTTTCTTCAGGATCTTTTACCGAAGGTAGACTAGCAGCAAAAGCAGCAGTTAAATATATAGAAGATCAAAAAGCTGAAGGTATTAAAGTGACAGATAAACAATGTGAAGATTTTAAAGAAAAAGTTTATAAACCATTAGAAACTTATACAGTAGGAAGTAACGAAATTACTGGTGGTACAGTTTCACCTAGCTATATATCTCCAATTCAAGGTTTACAAAGACTTCAGAAGATAATGGATGAATATGTTGGTGGAATTACTTCAAATTATATGACAAATGGAAACATGTTAAAACGAGGTTTGGAGTTATTAGAGTGGCTTCAAGAAGATTTAGAAAAAGTTGGAGCTGAAGACTATCATCAACTAATGAGAGCCTGGGAATTAAAGCATAGAGTTTTAACTTCTCAGTGTGTGACTGAACACACTATGTTTAGAGAAGAAACAAGATGGCCAGGTTATTATTACAGAGGTGATTTTATGAAATTAGATGATGACAATTGGCATTGTTTAACAGTTTCTAGAAGAGATCCTAAAACTGGTAAATTTAGTATGGAAAAGGTTCCTGTTTATCATATTGTAGATGATAAAGAGAAGAAAAAGGCCTCTTAATCTTTATATTAAAGAGTAAACACATATGGATCTATTATCTAAATCTGACGAAGAGATCTTTGCAATAGGTAAACCGTTCTGGGATAATCTAGTGAGATCTTCAAATCTTAAAGATTATGGTGGTTTTACTAAGGATTTTTCTACTCAGATGTTGTTTGGTGCTAACGAAGTCGAACTGGGTAAACAGTGGGCAAATAACAAGCTTATTACAAATTTAAATGAGACCTATGAGCCTTTTGGCACTTTAAGAAGAGGCGAACATATTACAATTCTTATTAAGCAGACCAATAAAGAAGTCCCAGGGGAGTTCTTGGGAAGATTAGTTTTGGGTGTCGAGGATGGTGAGATTAAGATCTTCGGAGCAACTATATATTGATTAAAAAAAATTTCATTTTTTTAAATTATAGTTTGACAATTTTTACACTGGTGTTATTGAAATATACGTATGCAACTTTCGAACATAAAAATCCTACAAAAACTTATAAATAGTAAAACAACTTTTATTAAAACAGGAATTTTTTCAGCTATAATAGCTTGTTGGGGAGTGATATTAGTCGGAACTTTTTTAACTTTTAAATAAGTTATTTTTTAAAGTTTCTTATTTTAGATGGAAGTATTTTTACCAATAGCACAAGTTCATATTAACGCTTTCGAAATTATTTTATTAAGTGGAATTGTTGGAGTCTTATCAGGGTTATTTGGTGTAGGTGGTGGATTTCTTATGACTCCATTTTTAATTTTCTTTGGAGTTCCTCCTGTATATGCTGTTGCAAATGAAGCAAATAATATTTTAGCTACGTCAGTATCGGGTTCAACAACTCATTATCTAAAAAATACTTTAGATTATAAAATGGGATTTATGATTGTGATCGGTGGAGCAATAGGAACTTTGTTAGGAATTTATACGTTTACGTATTTTAAAGGCATAGGAAAAATAGATACAGTTATTTCACTTGCTTATATGTATATACTAGCAATCATTGGTACTTTAATGTTGGTAGAGAGTTTAGGTGAAATAGATAAAGCTAAAAAAAATATTATAATTAAAAAAAAATTACATTCTCATTATTGGATACATGGACTTCCATTTAGAATGAGATTTCCGAAGTCAAAATTATATGAAAGTGCATTTACACCAGTTATAATTGGTTTATTAGTTGGTTTTATTGCAGCAATTATGGGAATAGGTGGTGCATTTATTTTAGTTCCAGCAATGATTTATATTATTGGTATGCCAACAAAGTTAGTTCCGGGTACCTCTTTATTTGTAACAATATTTGTTAGTGTAATTGTTACTTTTTTACATGCATTTAATTATGCATCTATAGATCTTGTTTTAGTAATAATGTTAGTAGTTGGATCTATCATTGGTGTTCAAACAGGTCAAAAACTTGGCCAATCAATTGATAATAATGGATTAAAAGCATTGCTTGCAATTTTATTATTAGTTGTTGGTATTGCAATTGCTTATGATACTTTTTTTGCTGAACATACTTTAAATGGTATTACTAAAGTTGATAAAGAAGATTTAACTCCTTTATCAATTTTAGTTCAAAAGTTTTCTAAAGAAACACCTATAGCATATGGATTGTTTTCTATATTTTTTGCAGTTGGGTTAGGAGTTGCAGCTGCCTTTATAAGAAGATTTCTTTCGGATTTAAGAAAAAAGTATTTTAAAAAACCAGCTTAATAAATAAGTTAATTTTAAGCACTTCTGTAAAGTTTAGTCATTACAAACTCTTTATGACCTAATGCTTCTGCACAGGTTAATCTTCCATTTGCAACTCTTAAAGTTGTTTTAATAAGTTCATCTCCTGCTTCAGACAGATTCATTTCTCTTGAAAGAATTTTAGATACATCACAATCAATATGTTCACCCATACTTTTTACTGTTAAAGGGTTTGCAGTTAATTTAATTACAGGTTCAATTGGATTGCCAACGATATTACCTTGTCCAGTTGGAAATAAATGAATATTAAAACCTGCTGCAGCCTGAAGGGTTACACATTCAGCCGCTGCTGATGAAGTATCCATAAAATATAGCCCTTTTCCTTTTTTTGGTTCTTCCGCTGGTTCTAATACATCAACAAATTTACAATTTCCTATTTTTTGAAAATTTCCAAAAGCTTTTTCCTCAATAGTCGTTAAACCACCAGCTATATTACCTGCTGTAGGTTGGCTTTCTGAAAGATCATCTGTCGCTTCTTTTAAAATAAAATCGTTATAAGCGCTCCAAGTTTTCATAAATTTATCAGAAGCCTCTTTGGAAGCACCTCTTTTAGCACAAACTTTTTCAGCACCAGTAAGCTCAGAAGTTTCACCAAAACACAAATGAACTCCTAATGGTTCAAGTTTATCCATTAGATTTCCAACAGTAGGATTAGATGCAAGACCTGAAGTTGTGTCTGACTCACCACACTTAACTGATATCCATAAATCACTTATTGGACACTCTTCTCTTTGTTTTTCTGATGCCCACATTACAAATTCTTGGGCTTTTTTAGATGCTTTCATAACTGTACCGATGTCGCCAGTTCGCTCGATATGAAAACCTTCAACTGGTTTTCCAGTTTTTGCAATTCCATCAACAATTTTTTTTGTCCATTTTGGCTCAATACCAATGACGATTACAGCAGCTACATTTGGATTGCTTCCTGTTCCAATCATAGTTCTAAAATGTAATTCTAAATCTGCTCCAAATTGAAGTCTTCCATATGAATGAGGAAGAGCAATTGTTCCTTTAATATTATTAGCTACAGCTTCGGCACATGCATTTGAAATATCATCAACTGGAAGAATGATTACATGGTTTCTAGTACCCGCTCTTCCGTTTTCTCTTTTATAACCTAAAAAACTTTTTGGAATTTCCATATTGTTACCATTTCTTTGTCTTAACATTGTGAACATGAACATGTTCACCTTTTTTAATTGATTTAACTACTTTACCTATATCATGACCATATTTAAGAATTGTGTCACCTTCTTTTAAATCGATCATAGCAATTTTATGACCTAATGGAATCTCATCTATCGATTGAATATTGGTAGAACCATCATTTTCCATGATCCAGCATTTACAGTCTTGTTTTGGAGTAATTTTTTCAATAACAACTACCCCTACATTATCTTTTTGATCGTGAATTATTATGTCTGTAGCCATATTTATCGTGTCAAATTGATTGTTTGAAATCTAAAAAATCTTATATATTAATCACAAAAATTAACAAATAATTTTTAAAAATTATTTCATTTATTAATTTAGAAAGGTCCTAAGAATGACAAAAATGACAACAGAAGAAGCTTTTGTAAAAGTTTTACAAATGCACGGTATTGAACATGCTTTTGGAATTATAGGATCAGCATTTATGCCAATCTCAGATATTTTTCCTGATGCAGGGATAACTTTTTGGGATGTTGCCCATGAAACAAATGGTGGATTAATTGCAGATGGTTACACGAGATCTACTGGAAAAATGTCAATGGTTATTGCTCAAAACGGACCAGGTATAACTGGATTGGTAACGCCAATTAAAACTGCTTACTGGAATCATACACCTTTATTATTAGTTACACCTCAAGCTGCAAATAAAACTATGGGACAAGGTGGTTTTCAAGAAGTTGAACAAATGAATTTATTTAAAGATATGGTTTGTTACCAAGAAGAAGTAAGAGATCCTTCAAGAATGGCAGAAGTTTTAAATAGAGTTATTGAAAAAGCAATTAGAGGATCAGCACCAGCACAAATAAATGTTCCAAGAGATTATTGGACACAAGTAATTGATATTGAATTACCACCAATTGTAAGACTAGAGAGACAAGGTGGAGGTTCTGAAGCAATCGATAAAGCAGCAAAACTTTTATCTAATGCTAAGTTTCCAGTAATTTTATCTGGAGCAGGTGTTGTAATAGGTGGAGCAATCGAGGAAACTAAAAAGTTAGCAGAAAAATTAGACTCTCCAGTTTGTTCTGGTTACCAACACAATGATAGTTTTCCAGGAAGTCATCCATTAGCTGTAGGACCGTTAGGATATAATGGATCAAAAGCTGCTATGGAACTGATTTCTAAAGCTGATGTTGTTTTAGCTTTAGGAACTAGATTAAATCCTTTTTCAACACTTCCAGGATATGGAATTGATTATTGGCCTAAGAAGGCAAGTATTATTCAAGTAGATATTAATCCTGATAGAATTGGTTTAACTAAAAAAGTTACTGTTGGTATTAGCGGTGATGCAAAACTAGTAGCTCAACAAATTTTAGAAAAATTATCTCCAAAAGCAGGAGATACTGATAGACAAAAAAGAAAAGATTTAATTCATCAAACTAAATCAGCATGGTTGCAAAAATTATCAAGTTTAGATCATGAAGAAGATGATGAAGGAACAGTTTGGAATAAAGAAGCAAGAGAAAGAGATAAAGATAGAATGTCACCAAGACAATCTTGGAGAGCAATTCAAGCTGGAATGCCAGAAGATGTAATTATTTCAAGTGACATTGGAAATAATTGTGCAATAGGAAATGCGTATCCAACTTTTGAAAAACCAAGAAAATATTTAGCTCCTGGTTTATTTGGTCCATGTGGTTATGGTTTTCCATCAATCTTAGGTGCAAAAATTGGGTGTCCTGATACTCCAGTAATTGGTTTTGCGGGTGATGGCGCTTTTGGAATAAGTATGAATGAAATGAGTTCATGTGCAAGAAAAGAGTGGCCTGCAATTACAATGGTTATTTTTAGAAATTATCAATGGGGAGCTGAAAAAAGAAATTCTATTCTTTGGTTTGATGATAACTTTGTAGGAACTGAACTAGATCCAGAATTAAGTTATGCAAAAGTAGCTGATGCCTGTGGTTTAAAAGGTGTTACTGTTAGAACAATGGAAGAAACAACGGCCGCTATTAAAAAGTCATGTGAAGATCAAAAAAAAGGGATCACAACTTTTATTGAAGTAATTCTAAATCAAGAACTTGGTGAACCTTTTAGAAGAGATGCAATGAAAAAGCCTGTTAAAGTTGCAGGTATTAAAAAAGAAGATATGAAGAAGCAAACTTCTTTAAATTCATAAAATTATTAAAAAAATAATCTAAAATTTTAGATTTGTGTTATAATTAATCAGTCCTGATTTAGAAATTAACTCTACTTGCTGGGACTATAAAAACAACGCTAAAGGAGGAATATGGTTAAATTCACCATAAAGCCAATAAAAGAGTATTTTGCTTCAAAAGAAAGAGAAGGAAAAAAACTTTTATTCTTTGAAAAGATAGGCGACTCTAAGACAAGCAAAGAGGAACGATTAGAAAACCTCAAACGTCTTTTAGAGAAGCACGGCTTTAAAATAAAAAAATAAATAGAATATGTGGGCATATTTTATTATGCCCGCATACCATTCAACAACAGGAGGTCACATGGGTATGTTTCAAAACAGCACAAAAGAAACTAAAGAATTTGAGAAAATAATTTTAGAAATTGAGAAAGAAAGGGATACTATTTCTTGGGCTCAAACGACCATTCAAAGTTGCCTGTGGAACCTTGAAAATCCAAAGGTTGAACGATGGGTTATAGATTGGTGTGTTAGAGATTTAAGAGAAAATTTAAATAAAAAAGAAGAAGCAAACGCCAAACTTCAATATTTAAAATATACAAAACTTAGACAACAAATGTTTATGCTTCATATGACAACCAACCCTGATAAGTTTTTAGATGATTTAGATGCATTAAAAAAACAAAAAGGTATTAATAATCTATGGAAAGAAGAACAATATAAAGAATGGCGAGAAGATATAAAAAAACATCCTGAAAAAGTTGGAAAACTTCATATAACAGAAGACTCGTTCACATTTGAGTTTAATGATAAAAATAAGAAAAATTAAGATATATGAGTTTATCACATCCAAATGAAAATATAAAAAAAGAACTTTATGAACTTTATAAAGCAGTATTTAAAAGTACATTATCGCAAAGTCATAAAGAAAAAATTTTAGGTACTATTTTTGCTTATGAACCTTGGAGTTGGAGAGTTGTTGGAATTTCTAAAAAAGCTTTAAAAGAATTTGTAGATAATAGTTTTAATTATAAATCTGGAATTTTTCAAAGGGATCATTGTTTTCAAGGTAGGATAGTTACTTTTAGAAAAATGTTAAAAAAACTTATGACCTACGAAGAATGGTGGACTTGGTTTTGGATAAATGACAAAACAGTATTAGTAACAAAGACAGAACATAATAAAAAAAGCTATAATTTTAAAAAAGATATAATCCTTATTAATTGGAAAGAAGGTTTCTTTAAATGTGCCAAAACAATAGGATTTGAATATAAAAAAAAAAATGAAGGAAAATTTTTAGAAAAATTAGCAAAGAAATATAAAATTAAATAAAAAAATGATTAAAAAAATAAAAGGAAACATTTTTAATACAAACTGTCAAACTCTTGTTAATACCGTTAATTGTATTGGTGTAATGGGAAAAGGTATGGCCTTAGAATGCAAGTTAAGATTTCCTGAAATGTTTATTAAGTATAAAGACTGTTGTGATAAAAAATTATTTAAACCAGGTTATCTTCAAATATATAAAAATTCAAAACCTTGGATATTAAATTTTCCAACCAAAATTCACTGGAAAGATCCATCAAAAATTGAATATCTAGAAGAAGGTTTAAAAAAATTCCAAGATGAGTATTTAAATAAAAATATTAAATCAATAGCTTTTCCACTACTTGGTGCAAGCTTAGGTGGTCTATCTGAAGAACTAGTCTATAAAACTATGACTAAGTATTTAGAACCTCTAAATAATATTGATATAGAAATATATGAGTATGATTATATGGCTAGTGATAATTTGTTTAAAATTTTTTATAACAAAGTTTCTGAATTTAATATTGATGATTATAAATTAGCATTAAAATTAAATAAAACTGCAGCTGAAAATTTAAAAAATGCAATAGATGGAAAATCAGTAAAATCAATGTTAGGTATTCAAGATGTACCGCAGATAGGAACAAAGGCTATAGAGTCAATTCATAACTTTATAAGAAACGATAAAGAAATTTCTATTCAAAAATCATTAGATATTTAAATAAATGCTAAGCAAAGAAAATTTATTAAACTGGAGAAAAAATAAGCTTAATCAGTGCAAAGAATTTCCTAAATACCTTTTTTACATGTCAAAAAAAAAAAATTTTAAAAGTATTATTGAAAATGGAATTTTACCCCAAAATAAAGCTAATAAAATAGCATATGAGAGTTTTGCAGATAATGAGGTGCAGAAATTAAGATCATCTATTTCCTTACGTGTATCTGGAGATCAAAAATATAAATTACATGATTTAGTTCCATTATATTTTACTGCACTTACTCCTACATTATCTAGAATAAGAGAAGATCAAAATAATATTTTTTTTTGTAAAATATCTTCAATAAAATTAATAACTGATGTTAACAAAGATTTTGCATTCACTGATGGAAATGCAGCAAGTTTAGATACTATTAAATATTATAGTTTAAATAGTTTAAATAAATTAAATTGGAAAATTATAAATAGTGATTCATGGCATGATAAACCTGATGGAAAAAGAATTAGAAATTCGGAATTTTTGATATATCCAAGTATTGAAATTAAATATATTTCAGAATTTGTTGTTAATAACAATGATCTTAAAAATATTTTTGAAATTGAATTGAATAATAAATCTATCAAAATACCAGTTAAGGTTGATAAATTTTGTTTTTTTAATTAAAAACATAATTTTATCATATTTGATTTATATCAATTTAAATTATTAAAATATTTATGTTAAAATACTTAAAATTTAGTCCTTACCTTTCATCATTTGCACATTACACAACTACGATACCTCAGAAATGGGTTAATGATATTAAATATGTTGAATTCGATGAATTACTTTCATCTTCGGTAGGAGCGCTTGCATTAGTTTTTAGATGGAAAAATTCTGAAAAAAATGAATTTACAGAAATCGCTTCAGGAATGTTATCTTCAAGCTATGTTTATGGAGATCCCATTGGAACAATTGCATCGATAGCAGCTCTTGGCTATTCATATTCAAAAACAAAAAATGAAGAAAGTTTAAGAAAATTCAAATGGGCAGCTATAAGAGGTGCCGCAGGAGTTACTGCTTTTGCTTTATCTACAAAATTAATATCCATAACTATTCTTAATGTTTTAATTGGAATTTGCGCAGCTGCTGTAGTTAGAAAAGTTGTAGGAATTTTAAGACTATGGGAATATAGACATTTTTTAAAAAATTTAAAAAAATATATTCCTGTTCTTAAAAAAGAAATGTCGAGAAGAGAGTTCATTACTTTAAAAATGTTTACTTTCAAAAATGCTTGAAGCATTAATTATTATCGAAGCTGTAGCTTTAATATGGTATCTTTCTAATAAATGAAAAAAATTATATTATTAATAATTTTATTCTCAATAAATTTTACTTTTACATTTGCTCATCAGCCAAAGCTTATTAAATATTCTCCTTCATCAAATGAGCCTCATGATGTTATTGATCCAGAAATATCAAAGGCTTATTATGGTAAATTAAGCGGTGAACCTCATTTTTATAAAATTGAAAGTGATTCTGAGTTTTCATTTTATGCTGGAATTACTATTCCAAAAATAGACGACAATATTAAATGGATTTCTCTAGAGGTATTTGACCAAAATAATAATTCAATTTTTTATGAAAATGGCAAAGAATATAACTGGAAAGCTTGGTATGAACCTTATGCAAGAGATTGGTATTGGATTGGTCCTCAAATAGGAACTCATAACGATAAAGAATTTAAGAAAAGTTTAAAACTTGAAGCAGGCACGTATTTAATAAAAGTTTTTAATGACGATAATGTAGGAAGTTATTCTTTGGCCGTAGGTGATATAGAATTTTTTGGTGCCAATTTATTAGAAAAAATATCAATTTGGACTCCTATCCTTTTTTATATTGGGCCTTATATGGATATTTTTTATTGGAATAAATTTGATTTTAAAGCCTACATACCTCATGTAGTTTTAATAATACTTATTTATATTTTTTATTGGGCAATAAAAAAAATTTTCTTCAGAAAAAAAAATTTACTGTAAAATTACTTACCTAAAGCAGCAGAAATTTTTTGGCTATCATCAAATATACGCATTTCAGTTTGCAAACCATCTTTTACTGTAAACATATGTATAGCATGCATATCAAGATTTTTTGCTGTTGCATGTACATATATATATACTTTATCTGCTTCTGAACTTGCATTTAAAATATTTAGATTAAACCCTGGTAATTTTTCTGGAATTTGAGACAACATTCTTGATACCCAGTCATTGTAACCGTTGTAAGTACCCGACCAAGCATGATCTCCATTTACATGAATCTTTGCATCTTGGTGCCACTGTTTTCCCAATTCTTCTATTTTTCCTTCAGAGAACAATTTGTAACCCTGTAATACTAAATCTTTTGGTGACATAAATTTTATTTCCAATCAGCTTTCAATAAACCTGCACCAATTAATCCAAATATAATTGGACTAAATCTTGATAATCCATCTGGAAAAAAAGGAGTTAAGTTTATTCCCATATAAGACAAACCAAAATCAGCTACGGCAAACACAACCAAAATAGTTCCTATGCCTTGCATTACTTTTTTCATAATTTAATCCTATCATAAAAAACGTTCTGTTGCCAGGTGCCCCAAAACCCCGTAAGTTAATTAATCGCTGTTCCAAGTAAATAAATCAGCATTAAAAGGTATGTTCCTAAATTTTAGTAAGATTTTATATTTTTCTAATCTTTTTTCTTTCTTAAATTTCCCTAAGTAGTTGAGTATTTGGTCATAAGTCAAACCTTTCAAGTATTTTTTTTTAACATCAACATACTCTTCATAATCCATACCACATATAGAGAATTTTTTTTTAGGATCTATATGTTCAGCATAACTTATTGTGTCTTCAGTTTCGCTAAGGACATCATAAAAATGAGCGATTTGATTATCTCTTTCAAAGAGAACATCTCTCCTGAAATCAAATAGTTCTTGTTGTTGCATATTTTGGAGTTATTAAAGTTTCGAAAATCAACTTTAACAATTTAAATATTATTGAATAAATGTGGCAGAATAAAGGGGCGTTCTGTATCCCCCAAGACCCAATTTATATTATCAAACATAGGTTATAGCAATACTTCACTGTGAGTTTTGCTATATACTCAAAACCTTGCTTCTAGACTTCACTGAGGATTGGGATTAAATTTAGATTATGAAAAAATTATTTTCCTATGTATTTTTAATTATATTAAGTTTTTCTGTTTCAACTTATGCCGATGATATCCGTGATTTTGAGATAGATGGAATGAGTATAGGTGATAGTTTGCTTGATTATTTTTCTAAAGATAAAATTATTAATGCTAGAAATTATGATGAATTTCCTTCTGATATGAAATTTAGAATTATAGATATTTATACAGAAGATAAATTTTATGAGGGTATTCAATTTTATTACATTCCTGGTGATGAAAAATTTATTATACAATCTTTAAATGGGAGAAAATTTTTTAGTAATATTGAAAACTGCTACACTGAAAAGAAAAAAATCGAGAAAATACTATCAGGTGAATTTGATAATGCGAGAATAAATCGTCAAAAAAAAGAAAAACATATGGATGATCCAACTGGAAAATCTACTTATACTGCTACTTATTTTTACTTAGGTAGCGGAGGGAGAGGATCGGTTACTTGTTATGATTGGCATACAGATACTGGTTATAGAATAAGTATTGCAGTTTCCATTCAATCTGAAACAGTTTCTAATTGGGTTGATAGTAATTATGGAATAAATTAAACGAGTTAAGGTTTTTTGTAATAGATTTCTGTTTGAAGTACATAGTGATATTTGATTAAACTTACTTTATGAAAAAAATATTTACTTATCTGTTTTTAATTTTCTTTAGTTTTTTGGTGTCATCACATGCTGAGAATATCAAAGATTTTCAAATTGAAGGAATAAGTTTAGGGGATAGTTTGTTAGATCATTTTAGTAAAAAAATGATTAAAAAAAATAAAATGGATTACTATAATAATGATAAATTTACAGCAGTAGATTTTAGAGATAAATCACTTTTTAAAAATTATGATGGGGCTCAAATTCATTACAAAACAAAAGGCAATAAATATATCATTTATGCATTAGACTTTGTGTTAGAATTTGAAAATAATTTTAACCAATGTTTTAAAAAACAAGATCAAATAGTAAATGACCTATCTGATACCTTTGCATCTGTAGTAATTAAAAAAAAACAAAATATTAAACATCCTGAAGATAAATCTGGTAATAGCAAAGTAACTTCAGTTTATTTAAATTTTGACTCTGGAGACTATGCAAGCGTTGATTGTTATAATTGGTCTGATAAAATGGGATATCCAGATCATCTAAGAGTAAGTCTTACCTTACTAGAATTGAGTAATTGGTTAAATATTCCAAATATTTATAAATAAATTAAAAAAATCCTAGAGATAGTAGAATCAATATTAATTTAAAGGGGCGTTCTGTTGCCCGGAGTAAGATTAGAAAGTAGCATATTTGCTTACTAAATAAAACTACTTCATTGCAAACTTCATTGCCAGAATGACTTATTTTCTTTTTAGTTGGTTTTTTGATCTTACACTTCATTGTATATTTGATTAAACTGATTTTATGAAAAAACTATCTACTTTTCTATTTTTAATTCTCTTCATTTTTTCATCGCCATCTTTTGCTGATCAATTAAGTTTTGACAAAAAATGTAAAGAAGTCTCATATATAACAGAGGATGGTTATAAAAAATATAAAGTAGTGTGTGGAAAAACACTTCGATGTAACGGTACAACATATACTATAAATTTAGAGGATCAGTTTATTAATATATCCAGAGGTGAAGACCAATGGGAAATTAATATAGTTGGCGATTATGTATCAGGAATTTTTTATTATGCTATTTACCAAAAAAATAATGAATATTATTTTGATGTTATAACATCAAATCTTGATAAACAAATTAATCAAATTTATGGTGAAGGAAATATTAGGGACTTTAAAGAAATTTTACGTATACTTAAAAAAATTGATAGAAATATTTCTGTATTCGATAAATATGTGACTGTTCCCTCCAAAAGAAATCGTAATGATAAAATAGAAAAACAAAAACTTGATACTATTCTTGAGTTTATATCTACTCTTAAAAATAAAGATGAAATAAATCAAAAATGTTGGTCTAGTTAAGTTCTAATAAAAGGGGCGTTCTGTTGCCAGGTGCCCCGAACCCCGTAAGTTAATTAAAAAATTAATTAAGCTTTACTTCTATAATCTTTTATATGTTGTGGAATTCGTTTATTTTTTCCAAACATATAATGATTTTCCATATTTTCTTTATATTTGCTAGCAGGAACTATTAAACCAACTGCTTCAGCAGTTTCTCTAATTAACATAGGGTTTGCTCCACAACAAACACCTAAATAATTTATTCCTAAACCATAAGCTTCTCTTGCAAATTGTCCTATTTCATATCTGCTACATTGCATTGGATCTAAAGCTGTTGGAAATGTAGTTTCATGAGGAGTAGGGCAACTACATCCATTATTATCTGGTAAATTAAAAAAAGTAGGATGCTCATCAGTTGTTCTATAAGTGATGGGTAATCCAGCCATATGACACTTTAACTCTTTTCTAATTTCTTTAAGATAAGGAAGCATAGTGTTAGGTCCTCTATGACAATTCATTCCTACCACATCTCCTCCTCTTTGTTCCAACTCCTTACAAGTATCAAGAATAGAAATTCCATCTCTCATAATATTCTCACCGTATGGAGCGATAGTAATAACAGACGGAAGTCCAGTTTCTTTCATTACTTTTAAAGCCGTATAAGCTTCTTCTGCATAATAAAAAGTTTCTCCAATTAATATATCTGCTCCTTCATCAACTGCCCATCCAACCATTTCTCGAAACATTTTTTCAACTTCTAATTGGGGTTTTTTATCACCTTGTTTCCAAATATTTGTATTTGAAATGTTTCCAGCCATTAAATTAGGCTCTTTACCCATAGGACTAGTAGATACTTTTTTTGCAATTTTTAATGCTGCTCTGTTGAGAGGTTCTAATAATTCCTCTTTTCCAATAACACGCATTTTTTCTCTATGTCCATTATAAGTAAAAGCTTGAACAATGTCTGATCCCGCATGTTGAAAATCTCTGTGTAAATTTTCTAATGCTTCTGGATTTTCCAAAGATACCATTGGAACAAATTCTCCTGATGCCATGTATCCTCTTTTTTCAATTTCAAAAAGAAATCCTTCTGCACAAATTACAGGACCTGAGTCTAATCTTTCGATTAAATCCCTTTTTTTTTGACTCATTTTACTCTCCTTTTTAGTGCTTCGACAAATGTCAGGTGCACAATATGGTTAAATACCCGATCTTTGATTGAAAATTATTTCCAAAAAAAAACCACCGGCTAAAGCGGTGGTCACACTATTAAGAGTATCGCTTTAGCAGGATTTATAAAGCGCTCGCAATTTGAAATAAATCAGCGCTTAATTAAATATAGCAAAGAATAAACTTAAAAACAATATATTAATTAATAATTGCTTTAGCAGAGCCTAATTTATCAATTTTACCCGTATAAAGGCCTTTACTTTTTATTGGAACCACACCTACAGTAGAACCAGTAAATACCAAAAAGTTTTTATTCAAATTTATTTTATCTTTTTTAACTTTATTTAAGACAAATCTTAAAGAGTTTAATGGGTTTATATAAACTGTTTTAGTGTTTCCATTGACACTTTGATTAATTTTTTTGTTAGCAATATTTGTTTTTAAATTACCTATATTAATTCTTTTATATTTTTTCTTTTGTCCTACTAAAAATTTTACATTTGCACCAAAATCACTACATAAATCACCAAAAGAAGTAATACCTTTTTTTCTTTGTCTATAACCCACTACTTCGATGCATGTACCCATATGAGAAATATATTTGGATATGTTTTTCATGGTAATCGAACCTTTTGATGAAAAGAATGATTTTTTAATTTGATAATAAACTTCAAGCTCAATTCCTAAAGTTGACTTATTAATTTTCACTCTCTTTCCACTTTTTAAAACATTTCTTTTATATATTGATGCATAAAAAGGTTCTTTTTCTTTTAATTTTTTTATAACAGGAATTCCTGTTCCAGCTGCTTTAAACCCCACTACAGGTTCTTTAATTTTACTTTCACATAATTTTCTTAATTTTTGAGCTTCTTTTATTTTTTTTGTAAATCTTGATGGGATGGGGGCAATAATTTTATTTTTAAGGAATGCTTTAACTAGTTTATCTGAAGTTTTTTCTATAAGAGTTTTCATTTTTTTTAGTTTAATACGGACATTGGATCTAGTCTAGTCTGAAACCAATTTACTCTAAAATCTAGATGCGGGCCTGTTGATCTTCCTGTGGAACCAACTGTTCCAATGATATCTCCTTGATTAATTTTATCTCCTACAGACACCATTACATTTTCAAGATGTGAATAAATAGTTGAGATGCCATGACCATGATCCATAATTATTGTTCCTCCAGTATAATAAAGATCGTCTTCTGCCATTGTGACTATTCCTGAACCAGATGATTTAATCATAGTTCCTTGTTTTGCAGCAATATCAATTCCGTAATGAGGCCATTTAGGTTTACCATTTAGAATTCTTTGACTTCCATAAACACCACTTATTATTCCCTCAACGGGCATAATGAATTGATCTTTAAAAAAAAGTAAGTCGGAATTAATTGCTCTTGCTTCACCAATTCTATTATTTTCTTCTTTTATCCTTTTATAAACAGATTCTGGAGGGGTTACTTTACTTTCTTCTAAACCATCTATTCTTTGAATATTGTATTTTCTTTTTAAAACTTTCTTAATTATTTTTTCTTTTTTTCCATCAATAATTTTTGTGATTGTTAAATCAAATTTTCTATCTCTATCAATGCCAAATACAAAATAACCATCATTAGAAACTTTAACATTTTTTTTATCAATAATAATTTTTGCAGCTGGATCTGTGATCCCAAGAATAAAATGACCTTGGAGAAATTTACCTTTAAATTCAATAGCATTTAATTGAGTTGTTGTAAAAATGATGATTATTAAAAATAATCTAGAAATTATTTTGCAGTCCATCCACCATCAACCAATAATGAAGTTCCAGTGATCATTGAAGCAGCATCAGATACTAGAAAGACAGCCGCTGAAGCTACATCAGATAGCTCAGCAAATCTTCCAAGCAAAATATTTCCTAAAACTTCTTTTTTGAATTTTTTACTTTTTAAGAATTTGCTAGTCATCGGTGTTACAACAAATGTTGGGCATACGGTGTTTACTCTTATATTATATTTTGCTAGATCAATGGACATTCCTTTTGTTAGACCTTCTAAACCAAATTTTGTCATGTTATAAACGCTTCTAATAGGGCCACCTACATGACCCATTTGTGAAGACATATTTACTATTGCACCACCAATTTTTTTACGATTTTTAGATTCTATCATTTTAAGAGCACACAATTGAGCAATATTAAAAGTTGCCATGGTATTGATCTTAACTAGATATTCCATATCTTTAGTTTTTACTTTTGTGAAATGTTCGGGAATGTTATTGCCAGCATTATTAATTAAAATATCTATTTTAGTTTGTTTATTTATGATTTTTTTAATTTCATTGTAGTTTGTAATATCACAAACGTATGACTTACATTTAGATTTAAGCCTTTTAATTTTTCTCGAAACTTCGTCTAAATCTTTTTTAGTTCTACTAATTATAACAAGATTAGCACCTGCTTCAGCAAGAGCAATCGCACAAGCTCGTCCAAGACCTTTACCGGCACCAGTTACAACTGCGGTTTTATTTTTAAGGTTATAATTTTTTAAATACATTATAAAAATAATATTTTAATATCTGTGTAAATCAATTCAATAGCAACTATTAATATTGCCAATAAACCTGCCCATGCAATCCATTTATATTTTTTTATCCAATTGGATATTAATGTTGCAGCAGTTGCCATTAAGGCAATTGATAAAATCAAACCAAAAACTAATAATCCATAATGATCTCCAGCAGCTCCAGCAACACCTAAAACATTGTCTAAACTCATAGTAAAATCAGCTAATAAAATTGTCCAAATAGCTTTGTAAAAATTTGAATTATCTACTTTAATATCGTCTTTGTGATCTGAACCTTTGATGACATCTACATATAGTTTGTAAACTATATAAAGTAGAAGTAATCCACCAAGTAATCTTAAACCGGTAATTTGTAATAAATAAGCAGTTAATAAAGTTAAGATTATTCTTAGTATTACTGCTCCACCAATACCCCAAAAAATAATTTTTTTTCTTTGTTCAACAGGAAATTTTGATGCAACCATTCCTATTATAATTGCATTATCTCCAGCTAAGACTAGGTCGATAAGTACAATTTGAGAAAATATAATTATTTGTTCATTCATTACTTACTATCTTTTAATATCATGTCTGATGCTTTTTCTGCAATCATTATAGTAGGTGCATTAGTATTTCCAGATGTGATATTTGGCATTATAGAAGCATCCACTACTCTAAGATTTTCTATTTCATGAACTTTAAGTTTTTCATTAACAACGGAATTTTCATCTTTTCCCATTTTACAAGTTCCAACAGGATGAAATATTGTTTGAGCATAATCACTACCTGCTTTAACCAATTCTTCATCATCTGTAATATGAACTCCTGGTCTATATTCTTCAGGTTCATATTTTTTAAATGTTTCAGTTTCTAGCATTATTTTTCTAACTATTTTTAAACCTTGAGCTGCAACCTTCCTATCTTCATCAGTAGAAAGATAGTTCATCTTTATTTTAGGATAAATTCTACTGTCATTACTTACTATGTTTATTTCACCTCTACTGGTAGGTCTTATATTTGCAACTGTTGGAGTAATCCCTTCAAAATCATGCATTGGAGTTACACCTAGTATGTCTGTGCTAACAGGGGATACGTGAAATTGTAAATTTGGTGTAGCTCTAGATGGATCACTTTTAACAAAACCACATACTTGGCTAGCACCCATAGTTACAGGACCACTTTGATTAAAAATATATTCAAGTCCCATTAAAAATCTTCCAAACAAACTTTCAACTTTTCTATTTAAAGATTTTAAATTTTTCACTTTATAAACTGGTCTAAACATAAGATGATCCTGTAAATTTTTACCAACACCTTTTGCTTCATGGATAACTTCTATTCCAAGGTTTTTAAGTTTATTACTATCGCCAATACCAGAGACTTGTAAAATATGCGGAGAACCAATTGAGCCAGCAGATAAAATTACTTCTTTGTTAGCACTTACTGTATTTAGTTTATCACCAATATAATAACTGACTCCTGTAGCTTTTTTTCCTTCAAAATTTATTTTTTGTACATGGGCATTTACTTCAATTTTTAAATTAGATCTTTTTTTTACTGGATTTAAATAACCTTTAGCAGCACTACATCTTAACTTTAATCCAACTTTATTAAAACTTGTAGTAAATTGAAAAAATCCAATTCCAAAATTATCACCTGTATTAAAATCAATTGTTTTAGGAATCCCATATTCTTCAGCAGCATTTTTAAATTCTTCTAGTAATTTTAAATTTATCTTTTTATTTGCAACAGTAATTGGCCCACTGTCATTATGAAATTCACTTTTTCCTAACTCATTATTTTCTGACTTAAGAAAATATGGCAAAACATCATCCCAACCCCAACCTGTATTACCTAATTGTCTCCATATATCGTAATCTTCTTTTTGACCTCTAATCCATAAAAGCCCATTAATTGAAGAGCTTCCACCTAATGTTTTTCCTCTTGGATATCTTATTGATCTATTGTTCATGGTTTCATCAGGTTCAGTTTTAAAACACCAGTCAACTTTAGGATTATGCATGGTTTTAAAATAACCAACTGGAATATGAATCCATGGATTGTTATCTTTTCCTCCTGCTTCTAAAAGTAAAATTTTATTTTTTGGATTTTGAGAGAGTCTATTAGCTAAAACACATCCAGCTGATCCTGCTCCAATTATAATAAAATCAAAATTTTCCATTTCTAGTTGAATAGTTTTTTTAATAAATGTTAATTAATGTTGTTTACACTCATATTAATCAATTGTCACTTGTGCCATCTTTATTTTTCTGATTGTATGCGCTGGTTAAATTTAACTAACAAAGAGGAAAATAATGAAAAAAATCATTTCAATGTTATTTGCAACTGTTTTAGTACTTGGATTTGCATCTAGTGCTAATGCTGCAAAAACACTAAAATGTCAGACTGTTCTTAACACTAAAGCTGATGAAGTTAAGATGTTGAAGGACTTTACTGATACAGTAACTGCTTTAACAGGTGGTTCACTAAAATTCGAAATTTTACCTGCAGGCGCTGTTGTTGGAGTAAAAGAAACTCTAGACGCAGTTGACAAAGGGTTAATTGATTGCGGATTTGCTTGGACACACTATTGGTCAGGTGATCATCCTGCAGCTATGTTATTTGGTTCGCCAGTAGCAGGTGGTGGGGTTGGTATTGATAACATCGCATTCTTATCATGGTTTCAGTATGGTGGTGGAAAAGAACTATACGATAGATTATGGAAAGAAATGGGAAGAGATATCAAAGGATTTATGATTCAACCAGTTGGACCAGAGGCTTTAGGTTGGTTTCCAAAACCAATTAAGACTATGGCTGACTTTAGAAAATATAAATTCAGAACTCCTCCAGGAATTCCAGGACAAACTTATAAAGATATCGGTGTAGCTTCTGTTGCTATGGGGGGTGGAGATATTCTTCCAGCTCTTGAAGCAGGAACTATCGATGCTGCTGAGTGGTGTTGTCCAAAACCAGATTTAACATTTGGTTTTCAAAAAGTATTAAAGCACTATTATCTACAAGGATTACACCAAGTAGTGGTAAATGCTGACTTTTACATTACTGGAAAAACTTATAAAGCTATGAGTGCTCATGAGAAGAAGTCTCTTGAAGTTGCTGCTAATGCTTCATTAGCAAAATCTTTAAGCTACAGAATCTATGAAAACGGTAAAGCTTTAAGAGAGTTAACTACTAAGCATGGAGTTAAATTAGAAGATACTCCTTCTGATTATTTCACAGAATATATGGCTGCAGCTAAGAAAAGTTTGGAAACAAACGCTGCTAAAAATGCATTCTTCAAAGAAGTTTGGGATTCTATGAAAGAATTTGCTGATGTTGCAGTTCCTTTCTGGAGTGGTGCTCAAATGTCTAATGCGAAGCTAGGAATGGCTCACGCAGCAACATTAAAGTAATCAGTAATTAATCATTTTATTAGAGCGGACTTTTATAGTCCGCTCTAGTTTTTTTAACTAAAATTTATGGCAGACGAACCAACAAAATTAGATATATCTGATGAAATGATAGCCGAAAGGCGAGGTGGTTCAGGTAAAATGCCAGAAGATATGCCATCATGGATGGCAAAATCTATAATAAAAATTGACAAGTTTAGTAAGTGGATTGGCAACATAGTTTGCTGGATATTAATACCATTAATATTCGCAATGACTTATGAAGTTTTTGCAAGAAAATTATTTTTAGCACCAACAATTTGGGCTTATGATATAAGCCGTTTCCTTTACGGAGCTTTATTTATGTTGGGAGCAGGTTATGCTCTTTCTAGAGGAGTTCACATCAGAGCAGATTTTTTATACAGAAATTTTAAAATTAAAACACAAGGTTTAATAGATTTTTGGTTATATATATTATTTTATTTTCCAGGTTTGATCGTTTTTCTTTATATGACAATTGGATTTGTAGAAGAGTCAATTAGAAGAGGTGAAAGAGGCATGGATACAACATGGATGCCTTTTATGTGGCCTATAAAAACTTGTCTATTAATTGGAATAATATTTTTACTTATTCAAGGTTTTTCAGAATTATTAAAAAGTTATTGGGCTGCAAAAAAAGGCGAGTGGCCAGGAGAAACTAAATGATAGCTGAATTTATAGATCCTGCAATTTTAGGATTCATCTTAGTTGGAGTAATGCTTTTTGCAATATTTGTTGGTTTTCCAATTTCATTTACATTAATTTTTTTAGGTTTTGTTTTTGGCTATTTAGGTTTTGGAAAACTGGTTTTCTATTTAATGACTCTCCAATTTTCTATGGTAATGACCGAACAAACTCTCGCAGCTGTTCCGCTCTTTGTCTTTATGGGCATTATGATGGAGCAAGCTGGATTAATGGAAAGATTATTTTCAGCTTTTCAATTAATGTTGTCTAAAGTTAGAGGTTCTTTATATTATGCAGTTTTATTTGTTTCTGTAATTTTTGCTGCAGCAACAGGAATTGTTGGTGCTTCAGTTACTATCCTTGGAATTATGGCAGCAAAATCTATGAATAAATCAGGATATGATGTGAGACTTGCAGCTGGAACAATTACAGCAGGTGGTACTTTAGGAATTTTAATTCCACCAAGCATTATGCTTGTTGTTATGGGTCCAATCATGGAAATACCAGTAATAGATTTATTTGCTGCTGCAATTTTTCCCGGAATTCTTTTAGCAACTTTATACGCAGCTTATACAACAATAAGATGTATGATTAATCCTAAGTTAGGTCCGGTGTTACCAGAAGATATGAGAGCAGCAAGTATGAAAGATGTTATAATAGAGTTTTTTTTAGGCTTGGTACCACCAGCAGCTTTAGTTTTTGCCGCATTAGGTAGTATTTTATTTGGATTTGCAACACCAACAGAAGCAGCAGGTTGTGGAGCAATGGGTGCACTTTTATTATCTTTAGCTTATAAAAAATTAACACTACCAAAACTTCAAGAAGCTTTAGTAAAAACTTTAGAAATTACAGCTTTAATAATGGTTTTAGTTGCAGCCTCAAATTTCTTTGGAGCAGTTTTTGCAAGATTAGGAACACCAACATTGCTTACAGAATTTTTATTAGGTTTAGAAATGAATAAATATCTAATTCTTGCAATGATAATGGTGATGATATTTTTGTTAGGTTGGCCATTGGAATGGGTACCAATTGTTATGATTATAATTCCAATAATTTTACCATTGGTAGAAGCTTTAGGATTTAATTTAACTTGGTTTGCAATATTAGTAGCTGTAAATTTACAAACCGCCTGGCTGTCACCTCCAGTAGCACTTTCTGCATATTTTTTAAAAGGTGTAGTACCAGAATGGGATCTTAAAGATATTTATATGGGTATGATGCAATTTATGGTCTTACAAATAATAGGATTAATCTTAATTGTTGTATTTCCTAAGATTGCACTTTGGTTACCGTCTCTCTTATATGGACAGTAGAAAATATAAGCTTTATATTATCTAAGTGAATCAACAAAAAGTAAAAAATTCATTAATTAATTGGGATCTTGTATCTGTAAATCCAAATAATAAAAATTGGAATTGGAAAAATTTATTTTATTTTTGGGGAGTAAACATTCAAAGTATAATTGGTTTTTCACTTATTGCTTCTCTTTATGTTATTTATGATCTTAATGCATTTGTAGTTTTTTTTGGAACAATTTTAGGATCTTTATTAGTTTATTTTTTTTCAAATTTAATTGGTAAGCCATCTCAAAAATTTGGATTACCTTTTGTTGTTTTATTAAGATCTTCTTTAGGTGTGAGTGGTGCTAAATATTTTGGTTTAGTTAGAGGTTTAGTAGGAATTTTTATGTTTGGTATTCAGACATATTTTTTATCAAAAGCTATCAGTTTTTTAATAAGAGTATTATTATTTTCTTATGATAATACATTTTTAGATCAAAATATTTTTTTAATTTTTATTTTAGGTTTGAATATTATTGATTGGTTTTCAATTATAGCTGCAATTATTTTTCAAGCATTTTTATTTAGCGTAGGAATGAATTTTAATAAACAATTAATAAAAATTTCAGCAATTACAGTTTATATGGGAATGATAATATTCTTTTTTGCAGTATTATTAAGTGATGTCAAACTTACGTTAAAAGCTTTTGTTAACATATTAGATTTAGGAAATTTTGTTAATGCAAACAATTTATTACCATTATTGACTGTTACCGGAACAATTTTTGCTTATTTCTCCATTGTTATATTGAGCTTTGGTGATTATTCACGTTATGTAAAAAATGAAAGTGAATTAAAAAAAGGAAATATAAGTTTAATTTTAAACTTAATATTTTTTTCTTTTTTTGCAGTTTTTATTGTTTCAGGTGTAGATGCTTTTTTAAATAAAGATCCTGAAAATTTATCTAAAATTTTTACAAATCCTACTGATATAATTGGAAAATTAGATAGTTTACTTATTTCTACTTTAGTTTTAATTTTTATTATAATTGCTTCAGCCTCAACTAATTTGATAGCTAATTTTATTCCTTCACAATATTCGATAATTAATTTTATGCCATCTAAACTATCTTTAAAAAGTTCAAGTATTATAATTGCAATTTTAGGATTTTTAATTGGTATTTTCTGGTTAACATTTTTAAGTCAAATTGGAATATTGTCTTTTGTTGATACTTTTGGAGCTTTCTTTGGTCCAATATTTGGAGTTATGATTTCTAACTATTATTTTCTTAAAAATGGTAATTTAATTAATAAAGATATTTATTCCTTAGAAATTAATGGTACTTATTATTTTTCTGGTGGATGGCATATAAAGGCTGTCTACGCTTTATTTTTGGGTTTTATTTTTTCTGCTTCTACAATTTGGAATACTAACTTAATGTTTCTTCAATCTTACTCTTGGATAATTGGTGCTTTTATTTCTGCATTGACATATTATTTATTAGCTAAAAAGTAATATGAAAGCTTTAGTTTATACTGGAACACAAGAATTAGTTTATAGGGATGAAAAAAATCCATCAGAAGCAAATGGTGAGAGTATTTTAAAAGTACACGCTTCAGGTATTTGTGGTTCTGATATGCATGCATATCATGGTAAGGATGATAGACGTATTCCTCCATTAATACTCGGACATGAAGTTAGTGGAGAAGTTCAAAATGGTAAATTTAAAGGTAAAGATGTAGTTTTAAACCCCTTAATAACATGTGGTAAATGTGATTATTGTCAAAAAGGTCGGGAACATTTGTGTCCTACTCGTATAATTTTAGGCATGAATAGACCCATTGAAAGACAAGGAGCTTTTGCTGAATTTGTTTCAACTCCAGATAAAAATATTTACGAAATTCCAAAGGGATTGGATAAAAATGAAGCTCCAGTAGCTGAGCCAACAGCTGTATCTTTACATGCTGTATTAGTAGGTGAAGAGTCTTTAAAAAAACCTTTATCAGAATGTAGAACTTTTATTCAAGGTGGGGGAGCGATAGGTTTATTATGTGGATTGATATTATCTAAAATTAAAGGAAATAAAAATATTGTGTTATCAGATCCTAATAAGCTGAGATTGAAAGAATGTGCTAAGTATCTTGAAGCCAAATTTGTCACTCCAGATGATAAAGAAATCAAAAGTAATAGCTTTGATATTGTTTTTGATACTGTTGGTTTAGAGATATCCAGACAACAAGCAATAGATGTTGTAAAACCTGGCGGCTCAATCATCCATATAGGATTAACTCAGCCCGCAGGTCCATTTAATTTTAGAAAAATGACCTTACAAGAGGTCACAGTGATAGGTACTTACTGTTATACAAATACAGATTTTGAACAAACACTCAAAATTTTGGCCAATAAAGATATAGGACCCCTAGACTGGATAGAATTTAGGGATTTAAAGAATGGAGGAGATGCATTTAAACAAATCCATGATGGAACTTGTGTATCCCCAAAAATTATCTTATTGCCTTAGAAATTGGAGTTATTTGAGTTTTATTTAGTTTAGCTCGGCTTACTTTCAAATCTTTAGACACAACAGGAGCAAAAATCATAATTGACCAGTAAATTAACAGAATAAAAATTGAAATTGTCTTCATAATTAATATGTATATATAAAAGTTGATTTTTGAATGTTTAAATTTTGTCAAAATAATGTATTAACGAATTTTTTTTAATTTTAATTTATGAAACTTTTAATAAAATTTTTAATTACCTGTTTTATATTTAACAACATCAGTTTTGCCGATGAAGTTAAAGTTTTTGATTTTACTGAGGTAGAGTTATCTGAATTAAAAGTTAGAAAGGTAAGAGGAGCAGATAATAAAACTATATACACGGTAGGATCAAATGATAATGGTAATTTTTTAAAAGCCGTGGCAGATAATGCTGCCTCTGGATTAGGAAAAGAAGTTAAAATTGATCTAAATAAAACTCCATTTATTAATATAACATGGAAAATTGAAAAAGATTTACCTGGAATTAAAGAAAACACCAAAAAAGAGCATGATTTTGCAGCAAGAGTTTTTGCGATAAAAAAAACAGGTGCAACACCACTCTCAAATAGAGCTATCAATTATGTTTTTTCAAGCAATAGTGAAGTTGGATTTAATTCACCAAGTCCTTATACCAAGAAATCTATCGATAATGTCTTAGCAAGTACCAAAAACAACTTAAATGAATGGATTACTGTAAAAGCAAATGTAAAAGAGGATTTTAAAAGATTTCATGATTTAAATGTCGATGAGTTAGATGGATTAGCTATTATGTCAGATACTGATAATTCAAAAATGAAAGCAATCGCATATTATCAGAATATTTATTTTTCTGCTGAATAATTAAAATTTAAGATATTTTTTTAATATAAGATTAAATAAAGATAAAATAACAGCTACAACTACATCTTCTAAAGGACTTGCTTCAGGGTAGCCAAAATTCCAAGCAATCACCATTACTAACCAAATAATAAAAATATTCATAATAACTCTTATACCTTAGTTTCTGTAAAATAATTAATTATTTGATATAATTTAATTATGCATGAAAATTTTTTTCATAAAATTAAGATCTATTATGAAGATACAGATTCCGGTGGTGTAGTTTATTATGCAAACTATTTAAAATTTTTAGAAAGAGCTAGAACAGAAGCACTATTTTCTATTGGTTTTAGTAATAAGAAAATAAAAGAAAAATATGCTTCACTAATAATTGTTAAGTCTTGTAATATTGAATATAAGAAATCAGCTCATTTAGAAGATGAATTAACAATTAGATCTTTTGTAAAATCAATTAGCAAAACTTCTTTTTTCATGAATCAAATAATTACAAAAGATGATGATGAAATTGTAGATGCAAAAATACATTTAGTTTTTATAAATAAAGAAGGAAAACCAGTAAAAATTCCAGAAGAAATTTATTCAAAATTTAAACCTTATTTTTGTGACAGTATTAAAATTTAGCAATTTTTTTTGCTTTTCTAAATAATTGATTAATCATTGTATGAGTTATAACTTTGGTATTTACATTTCTTGGACTTGGGTGATAACAAGCAATTAAAATTTTATTATCTGGTAGTAAATATTTTTTACCATGTTTAAATACAAGTTTTTGATTTATTTTAAATTTTTTTTTATAAATTTTTAAACAATTGTCAAAAGCAACTTTTCCAAGTGTGACTATTACTTTTAACTTTTTTAGATTATTTAATTCATTCATAAAATAATTTGAGCAATTTATAAGCTCTTTATTTAAAGGTTTGTCACCTGGTGGAACACATTTAAGAATATTAGTAATATATGTAGAATTTAATTTTAAACCATCGTTCATCTTTTTAGAAAAATTTTGATTAGAAATTTTAATCGCATAAAGACTTTTGAATAAAAAATCTCCTGATTTATCACCTGTAAAAGCTCTACCAGTTCTGGTTCCTCCATGAGCAGCAGGTGCAAGACCTAAAATCATTAACTTTGCTTGATTATCACCAAAACCTGTTACGGGTTTACCCCAGTATCTTTCGTTTATATTTTGTTTCCTTTTTTCAGTTGAAATTTTCTTTATGAAATTATTTAATCTTGGACATTTTTTGCATTTGATTATTGTTTTATTTAAACTTTTAAATTTAATATTCATAAATTAAATTTATAAAATTTTAAAATTATTGAAACTATTAAGATTAAGTATTAAAATTAGTTATTATGTCTTCAAAAAGAGCAATGAAACAAGCCCAAAAGCAAGCTTATGCTAAACATAGAAGTAATATAAGCAATAGTAGATTTGGATCTAAAAAAAGAAATTTTTTAAAAAATAAGAAGAAAAGTTAACAAATTTATTCTTTTTCATTTTTTTCTGAAAAAAATAAACCTATTAAAAGTAAAGCTGTCCAGCCAAGTCCCAATAAAGCTTTTTTTATACTAGTTTCTGAGTTCCAAATATCAAGGAATACAGCACCAAAAATGAGGCCTAAAACATAAATAATAATTATGATTGTGGATTTACTCATTTTTTAGATTTTTTTAAAAGAGAAATACCATTTTTAATTTTATATGTATAGGATTCTTCAAAATTTTTTAATTGCCATACAGTTAATCTTTTTTTAATTGTTTCAATATTATCTTTTTTCCACTGATCACTAGTTTCTTCATGTTTCCAAATTTTTTTTTCTTCATTGCTTCGTCCACAACCATAACAATAACCAGTTTTAGGATCACTTTTACAAATACTAATACAGGGTGAAACAATCATACTTAATATTATAAAGGAAAATTAATATAATTCACAATAATTGTCGTTGGAAAAATAGTTTCAATCATATATAAAACCACTACATTTGTGGGGCGATGGCGGAATTGGTAGACGCGTTGGTCTTAGGAACCAATAGAGCAATCTGTGAAGGTTCGAGTCCTTTTCGCCCTACCATTTAATATTTTATGAAAGTTACAGTCGAAAATAAAAAAGGTTTAAATAAAAATCTTAAAGTGTTCATAGATAAAAAAACTATGAATTCTTATATGGACCAGAAGTATGAAGAAATTAAAGGAACTGTAAAACTTAAAGGTTTCAGACCAGGAAAAGTTCCAAGAGAAATTTTAAAAAGACAATTTGGAAAAGCTGTCTTTAGCGAAGTATTAGATAAAGTTTTAAAAGATACAACTACTAAAGCTTTAGAGGAGAACAGAATTAAACCAGCTGGTCAACCAAAATTAGACCTTAAAACTTACGGCGAGGATAAAGATTTAGAATATATTATATCAGTTACTGAACTTCCTAAAATAGAAGTTAAATCAATAGAAAATATAAAATTTGATGACTACTCTGTAAAAATAGATGACAGTGAAACAGATAAAAGAATAAAAGAAATTGCAAAAAATCAACCTAATTTTAAAGATGTAGCATCTGATGTAAAAGCCAAAGAAGGTGACCTTGTAATTTTTGATTATTCAGCAACTGTAGATGAAAAACCTTTTAAAGGAAATGAAGGAAAAAACACTCAATTAACTTTAGGCAAAGATTTATTCTTAAAAGGTTTTGATAAACAATTATTAGGTGTAAAAAAAGGAGAGCAAAAAATAGTAGAAGCTATTTTGCCTGAAAATTTTCCTGAAAAAGATTTGGTAAATAAAAAGGCGAAATTTAATTGTAAAATTTCTACAATTAAAAATCCTGAAGAAGCAAAGATCAATGATGATTTTGCTAAAAATTTTGGTGCTAAAGATTTAAAAGATCTAAAATTATTAATATCTAAACAAATTAATGATGAATATAAAAATTCCCTAAATCATCTTTCAAAAAATCAAATATTAAAAGAAATTGAAAAATTTAAAGTTTCTGAAATACCAGAAAATTTAATTGAAGAAGAAATTAAAATTCTTTCTCAAAACATGTCTGATGAAGATACTAAAAAAAATAGAAAAAATTTTGAAGATGTTGCTAAAAAAAGAATTAAAGTTGGTTTAATTTTAAATGAAATTGGAGAAAAAAATCAAATTAAAGTTACAGAACAAGAATTACAAGCCGAAGTTCAAAAACAAATAAGAATGATGCCAGGACAAGAAAAAATGGTAATGGATTTTTATCAAAAAAATCCGTCAGCACTTTCAAGTTTAAGAGGAACAGTCTATGAGGAAAAAATTTTAAAATTAATTAAAGAAAAAGCCAAACCTAATAAAAAAGAAATTTCTAAAGATGAAGCTGAGAAAATTTTAAAACAATCTCAAATGCAAGAACATAGTCATGATCACAATGATGAAAAAAAACCTGAGAAAAAGGTGGAAGTTAAAAAATCTTCTATTAAAAAAACTAAGCCAAAATCGATTAAAGCTAAATCAGTAGTAAAAAAATTAAAAAAAGTTAGCAAAAAGTAATCTCAAGTTGTATAAGTATGACGAATCAGCTTATGACAAATAAAATATCTGAACATATGAATACTTTGGTGCCTATGGTTGTTGAACAATCAAATAAAGGTGAACGTGCATATGATATTTATTCAAGATTATTAAAAGAGAGAATTATTTTTTTAACAGGTCAAATTAATGATAATGTTGCTTCTTTAGTAACAGCACAACTTTTGTTTTTAGAAGCAGAAGATCCAAAGAAAGAAATTTATTTATATATTAATAGTCCTGGTGGTCTAGTTACTGCTGGCTTAGGAATTTATGACACAATGCAATATGTTAAACCTGATATCTCTACTTTATGTATTGGTCAAGCTGCTTCAATGGGTTCATTTTTACTTTCAGCTGGAACTAAAGGAAAAAGATTTTCATTACCTAATTCTAGAATAATGGTTCATCAACCATCAGCAGGTTTTCAAGGACAAGCTACAGATATAGAAATTCATGCAAATGAAGTTTTATCATTAAAAAAAAGATTAAATGAAATTTATTCTAAACATACAGGTAAATCAGTTGATGAAATAAAATCTGCATTGGAAAGAGATAATTTTATGACTGCAGATGCTGCTAAATCTTTTGGTTTAGTAGATGAAGTAGTAGAAAAGAGATCTTAAAACACAATATGTTGAACTAACCTTATTCGAAACTTGATTACTATGAGTCATCTATAATAAAGTATTTTAATTGATTCGTTATAAATTTTATGAGCACTAATAATAAAAATATTTTGTACTGTTCTTTCTGTGGAAAGAGTCAACATGAAGTAAGAAAACTTATAGCTGGTCCTACAGTTTTTATTTGTGATGAATGTGTAGAACTATGTATGGATATTATTAAAGAAGAGAGCAAGGATACATTTGTAAAACATCAAGATGGTCTTCCATCACCAAAAGAAATTTGTTCAGTTTTAGATGATTATGTAATTGGGCAAACTCATGCAAAAAAAGTTTTATCGGTTGCAGTACATAATCATTACAAAAGACTAAATTATGAAAATAAAACAAGTAAAAATGTTGAGCTTGCTAAGTCAAATATTCTTTTAGTTGGCCCAACTGGTTGTGGAAAAACTTTATTAGCCCAAACACTTGCAAGAATTCTTGATGTACCTTTTACTATGGCTGATGCAACAACTTTAACTGAAGCAGGCTATGTTGGTGAAGATGTTGAAAATATAATTCTTAAATTATTACAAGCAGCTGATTACAATGTAGAAAAAGCTCAAAGAGGAATTGTTTATATTGATGAGGTAGATAAAATTAGTAGAAAATCAGAAAACCCTTCTATAACTAGAGATGTATCGGGTGAAGGAGTTCAACAAGCGTTATTAAAAATTATGGAAGGAACTATAGCTAGTGTACCACCTCAAGGTGGAAGAAAACATCCACAACAAGAATTTTTACAAGTTGATACCACAAATATTTTATTTATTTGTGGTGGAGCATTTGCTGGACTTGATAAGATTATATCTCAAAGAGATAAAGGAACTTCAATTGGTTTTGGAGCCGATGTTAAAAATACTCAGGATAAAAAAACTGGTGAATGGATGAAAGGTTTAGAACCTGAGGATTTATTAAAATATGGTTTGATACCAGAATTTATTGGTCGATTACCAATGATTGCGACTTTAGAAGATTTAGATGAAAAATCCTTAATTAAGATATTGCTAGAACCAAAAAATTCTCTTACAAAACAATATCAAGAATTATTTAAACTTGATGGGGCAAAATTAACTTTTAAAGATAGCGCTTTAAAAGAAATAGCAATTAAAGCAATCAAGAAAAAAACTGGTGCAAGAGGCTTGAGGTCTATATTAGAAAATATTTTACTTAAAACGATGTATGATTTGCCTAGTCGAGAAGATATAGAAGAGGTAATAGTCGATGCAGCTACTGTAAAAGGGCAATCTCAACCAATAATAGTTCATTCAAAAACTGAAAATAAGTCAAAATCAACCAAGACATCAGCGGCTTAATATCTTTAATAAATAAGAAAAAAGTATTGCAATATAAATTATAATATCCATATTTAAGGTCATGGACGTTAGAACATCATTACCATTACTACCACTTAGGGACATAGTAGTCTTTCCCAGTATGGTTACACCACTTTTCGTAGGAAGAGATAAATCAATATCAGCTTTGAATGAAGTGATGAAAAAAGATAAAAAAATTATTTTAGTTACTCAAAAAAATTCAGAAATTGATGACCCAAAGAAAACAGATATTTTTATGTATGGTTGTGAAGGCAATATACTTCAACTTCTTAAATTACCAGATGGCACTGTAAAGGTCTTAATAGAAGGAGTTAAAAGAGTTAAAATATTAGATTTTAAAGATAATGAAAAATTTATTAGTTGTGATTTTACTGCTCATAACGATGTAATTAATAAAGAAGAAGATTTATATCCTTTAGCAGCTACTGCAGTTAGAAGATTAGAGAAGCTTACATCAATAAATAAAAAAATTTCAAATGAAACAATAAATAATATTAAACAATTAAAAGACCCTTCTCAAATTGCAGATAATATAGCATCACATATAGCAGCTACAATTTCTGAAAAACAACAAATTTTTGAGACAGCAGATGTTAAAAAAAGATTAAATGCAATAATCAAAATCATGGAAAATGAAACAAGTATTATTGGAGTTGAAAAAAGAATTCGTGGTAGAGTTAAAACTCAAATGGAAAAAACTCAAAGAGAATATTATTTAAATGAACAATTAAAAGCTATTCAAAAAGAATTAGGTGAAATTGAAGATGGTAAAGATGAAAGCACTAGTCTGAATAAATCCATTCTTAAAGCAAAGATGCCCAAAGAAGTTGAAAAAAAATGTTTACAAGAACTTAAAAAATTAAAAAATATGAGTCCTATGTCAGCTGAAGCAACAGTAGTTAGAAACTATTTAGACTGGATGATAGAGCTTCCTTGGTATAAAAAAAGTGAAGTAGATATAGATTTATCTAAAGCATTAAAAGTTCTAGATAAAGATCATTTTGGTTTAGAAAAAGTAAAAGAGAGAATAATTGAATTTTTAGCTGTTCAAAAAAGAATGGAGAAAATTAAAGGACCAATTTTATGTTTAGTAGGTCCTCCTGGAGTTGGTAAAACATCTTTAGGTAAATCAATAGCAAAAGCAACTAATCGGGAATTTGTTAGAATGTCAGTTGGAGGCATGAGAGATGAAGCTGAAATAAGAGGTCATAGAAGAACTTATATTGGATCTTTACCAGGAAAAATAATTCAAATGATGAAAAAGGCTGGAACAAAAAATCCTCTTATTTTATTAGATGAAATAGACAAAATTGGAAATGATTATAGAGGCGATCCATCTTCAGCTTTGCTAGAGGCTTTAGATCCAGAACAAAATACTAATTTTAACGATCATTATCTAGAAGTTGATTATGATTTATCTGATGTAATGTTTGTTACTACGGCCAACACATTAAATATTCTTCCACCATTACTTGATAGGATGGAAGTAATTCGATTAGCAGGTTATACAGAAGATGAAAAAATTAATATCGCAAATCAGTTCTTATTACCGAAACAAATTAAAGACAATGGTGTTAAAGACAAAGAAATGAAATTAAACGATGATATAATTAAAGAAATTATTAGAAGTTATACAAAGGAATCTGGAGTAAGAAATCTTGAAAGAGAAATTTCTAAAGTTGCAAGAAAAGTTGTAAAAAAAGTTGTATCTGGTGAAGAAAACGAAGTTAATATAAATATAAAAAATTTAGCTGATTTTCTAGGTGTGCCTAAATATAAATTTGGAGAGTTGGAAAATGAAGATAGAATTGGAATTGTTACAGGTTTAGCTTGGACAGAATATGGAGGCGAAATTTTAAAAATTGAAACAGTAACTATGCCTGGTAAAGGTAGAATGCAAATTACAGGTAAGTTAGGTGATGTTATGCAAGAGTCAGTCAAAGCTGCAAAGTCATTTGTTAGATCAAAATGTTTAGAATATGGAATTATTCCACCATTATTTGAGAAAAAAGATTTTCATATCCATGTACCGGAAGGAGCTACACCAAAAGATGGACCTTCAGCAGGTATAGGAATGGTTACATCAATAGTATCTTCTATAACAAATATTCCAGTAAGAAGAGATTTAGCTATGACTGGAGAAATAACTTTAACTGGACAAGTTTTACCAATAGGTGGTTTGAAAGAAAAATTATTAGCAGCACATAGAGCTGGTATTAAAGAAGTTTTAATTCCAAAAGAAAATGAGAAAGATTTAGTTGATATGCCAAAAAAAATAGTTGATGAAATTAAAATTACATCAGTTGAATTTGCAGATGAGGTTTTAAAAATTGCATTAACTAAAGAACTTAAAAAGACTGAGTGGGTTGAGGTTGATATATCTAAAAAGGATGATAAATCTCAAGCTAGTATTCAATAATAATTAATTTACATTATATAAACCTTGTTGTATTAGTAAGCATCTTTTTGGGGCGGTTAGCTCAGTTGGTAGAGCATCTCGTTTACACCGAGGGGGTCAAAGGTTCGAGTCCTTTACTGCCCACCAAAAAAGATTATAAGTGGGGGTGTAGCTCAGTTGGTTAGAGCGATCGCCTGTCACGCGATAGGTCGAGGGTTCGAGTCCCTTCACTCCCGCCACTCAAAAAATATTTATCAAAATTTATTCTTTTAATACTGATAATTCTTATCAATAGTAGTGTATATTTTGAATAATGTGACCTATCTACACTTCATCAACCTATAAAAAATGATATATATTCTTCAATGACTGCGGAATTTTTAAAAGATTATTTACCCATAATTTTGTTCTTAATAGTTGCATTAGGACTAAGTTGTGTATTTATTGTAATTAATTTTATTTTATCTCCTAAACATCCTGATCCAGAAAAATTATCAGCATATGAATGTGGATTTGAACCTTTTCAAGATTCCAGAATGGAATTTGATGTAAGATTTTATTTAGTTGCGATTTTATTTATTATTTTTGATCTTGAAATTGCATTTTTATTTCCTTGGGCAATTTCATTAGGAAACATAGGTATTCTTGGTTTTAGTTCAATGATGATTTTTTTATTCATACTTACTGTTGGTTTTATTTATGAATGGAAAAAAGGTGCTCTAGATTGGGAATAAATATAAATTTAAATGAACAATAAGTTAGATCAAGTTCCTGAAGAATTTAAACAATTGGCTAAAGATTTTAGCAGAGATGGTTTTATTACAACTTCATTAGATAATTTAATAAATTGGTCTAGAGCTGGCTCTTTACATTGGATGACATTTGGTCTTGCCTGCTGTGCAGTTGAAATGATGCAAACTGCTATGCCAAGATATGATCTTGAAAGATTTGGTGCAGCTCCAAGAGGATCTCCTAGACAATCAGATGTAATGATTGTTGCAGGCACTTTAACAAATAAAATGGCCCCAGCACTAAGAAAAGTTTACGATCAAATGCCAGAACCTAGATATGTTATTTCTATGGGTAGTTGTGCTAATGGTGGTGGGTATTATCACTATTCATATTCTGTTGTTAGAGGATGTGATCGTATTGTTCCTGTAGATATTTATGTACCTGGATGTCCACCATCAGCAGAAGCATTGCTTTATGGAATAATGCAATTACAAAAAAAAATTAGAAATAAAGGGTCATTAAACAGGTAAAATGATAAGTTTAATTGATTTAGAAAAAAAAATTAATTCAGAATTAACTACAAAAATAAATAAAACTGAAATTAAACATAATCAAATTTATGTTGAAATTAACAAAGACGATTTAATTGATGTATCTTTATTTATTAAGACAAATAAAGATACAAAATTTAGACAGCTTATAGATATCACTGTTACTGATTATCCAGAACAACAACAAAGATTTAAAGTTATATATTTATTTTTAAGTCATGAATTTAATCAAAGAATGATTTTAAGTTATTTTATTAATGAAAAGGAAGTTATTTCATCTTTAACATCAATCTTCCCATCAGCAAATTGGATGGAAAGAGAAATTTTTGATATGTATGGAGTAAATTTTAAAGACCATCCAGATTTAAGAAGAATACTGACAGATTATGGTTTTGAAGGTCATCCTTTAAGAAAAGATTTTCCTTTAACTGGTCATACAGAAGTAAGATACAGCGAAGAACAAAAAAAAGTTATAAATGAGTCAGTAAAATTAGAGCAAAATTATAGAAATTTTGATTATGAAAGTCCTTGGGAAGGAACAAAATATATTAAACAACAAACAGATTCTAATGACAAAAAAAATTAAAAAATTAAATTTAAATTTTGGTCCTCAACATCCTGCTGCACATGGAGTGTTAAGGCTTATCTTAGAATTAGATGGAGAAGTGGTAGAAAAAGCTGATCCACATATTGGTTTATTACATCGTGGAACAGAAAAATTAATTGAAAATAAAACATATATGCAAGCCGTTCCATATTTTGATCGTCTTGATTATGTAGCACCAATGAATCAAGAACATGCTTTTGCTTTAGCAATTGAAAAAATTTTAAAAATTGATGTACCAATAAGAGCTCAATATATAAGAGTAATGTTCTGTGAAATTGGGAGAATTTTAAGTCATATTTTAAACATAACTACACAAGCTTTAGATGTTGGTGCATTAACACCTTCATTGTGGGGATTTGAAGAAAGAGAAACATTAATGACTTTTTATGAACGAGCTTCTGGATCTAGATTGCATGCAAACTATTTTAGAGCAGGGGGTGTACACCAAGATTTACCTGTAGGTTTAGAGAATGATATTGCTAAATTTTGTGAGAGTTTTCCTAAAATTATAAATGATTTAGAAAATTTATTGACTGATAACAGAATTTTTAAACAAAGAAATGTTGATATTGGAATTGTAACAAAAGATGATGCGCTAGATTATTCTTTTACTGGAGTTATGATTAGAGGCTCTGGTATTCCTTGGGATCTTAGGAAATCACAACCTTATGAATGTTATGAACAATTAGAGTTTAAAGTTCCTGTTGGAAAAAATGGTGATTGTTATGATCGATATTTATGTAGAATTGAAGAGATGAAAGAAAGTGTTTCTATTATAAAGCAATGTTTAGCTAAAATGGAAAAAGGTCCTATAAAAAGCTTTGATGGAAAAATAACACCACCACCTAAAAATGAAATTAAACAATCAATGGAAGCATTAATTCATCATTTTAAATTATTTACTGAGGGATATCGAGTACCTAAAGATGAAATTTATACGGCTGTAGAGGCGCCAAAAGGAGAATTTGGTGTATATTTAATTTCTGATGGTTCAAGTAAACCATATAAGTGTAAAATCAGAGCACCAGGATTTTCACATTTACAAGCTATGGATTATTTAATTAAAGGACATATGTTAGCTGATGTTCCTGCTGTATTAGGATCTCTAGATATTGTTTTTGGAGAAGTAGATAGATGACGCTAAAAAAGATATCTAAAAATCAACCAGAAAATTTTGAATTCACTAAAGAAAGTTTAGAAGAAGCTAAAAATATAATTAAAAAATATCCAAAAGATAAACAACAAAGTGCTGTAATGCCTTTATTAAATATAGCCCAAAAACAAAATGACAATTGGATACCTTTATCAGCAATGAAATATATTGGTAAATTTTTAGAAATGCCTTATATCAAAGTTTATGAAGTAGCAACATTTTACTCAATGTATAATTTATCTCCTGTGGGAAAAAATTTTATACAAGTTTGTACTACTACTCCTTGTATGATTAGAGGAGCTAGTAAGATTGTAGAAGCATGTAAAGAAAAAATTTCTGAAAATGAAAATGAATTATCCAAAGATAAAAGTTGTTCATGGATTGAAGTAGAATGTCTTGGTGCATGTATTAATGCTCCAATGATGCAAATAAACGATGATTATTATGAAGATTTAAATAAAGAAAAAGCTTTAAAAATCTTAGAACAAATTATCTTAGGAAAAAAACCAGAACCTGGATCATATAGAGGAAGATTAAATTCAGAACCTGAAAATAATAGAAAAACATTATTGGATATAAAAAATGCTTAACGACAAAGACAGAATATTTAAAAATTTATATAATGATAGTGGGGCTGATTTTAATTCAGCAAAAAAAAGAGGTGATTGGTCTAACACCAAAGAAATATGTGCAAAAGGAAAAGATTGGATAATAAATGAAATTAAACTTTCAGAATTAAGAGGTAGAGGTGGAGCAGGTTTTCCAACTGGCTTAAAATGGTCTTTTGCACCAAAAAAAGTTGGTTCAAGACCACATTATTTAGTTATTAATGCTGATGAATCTGAACCAGGCACCTGCAAAGATAGAGATATTTTAAGATTTGAACCGCACAAATTAATAGAGGGATGTTTAATTACATCTTATGCTGTAAATGCTCATATATGTTATATTTATATTAGAGGTGAATATTATAACGAAGGTCAAAAATTACAAAAAGCTATTAATGAAGCTTATAAAAATAATGTAATTGGAAAAAATGCAAGTGATACTGGTTGGGATTTTGATATTTATATTCATTATGGAGCGGGTGCTTATATTTGTGGAGAAGAAACAGCTCTTTTAGAAAGTTTAGAAGGTAAAAAAGGTCAACCCAGATTAAAACCACCTTTTCCAGCATTAATTGGATTATATGGATGTCCAACAATAATTAATAATGTAGAAACAATAGCAGTAGTACCAACAATTCTTAGAAGAGGTGGTGAATGGTTTTCAAAACTAGGAAAATCTAAAAATACTGGTACTAAAATATTTTGTATTTCAGGCAATGTAAATAACCCATGTAATGTTGAAGAAGAGATGGGAATATCATTAAAAGAATTAATAGAAACTCATGCTGGGGGAGTTGTTGGTGGATGGGATAATTTACAAGCGGTAATACCTGGAGGATCATCGATGCCTTTATTACCTAAAGCAATTTGCGACACTATTAAAATGGATTTTGATTCTTTAATAGCTGAGAAAAGTGGCTTGGGTACTGCGGGAATTGTCGTTATAAATAATGATCAAGACATTATTAAATGTATGGCAAGAATAGCCAGATTCTACAAACATGAAAGTTGTGGTCAATGCACACCTTGTAGAGAAGGTTCTGGCTGGATGTGGAGAATGTTAGAAAGAATGGCAAAAGGTGAAGCATCAAAAGATGAAGTTGATATGCTAATGGATGTAACAAAACAAATTGAAGGACATACCATTTGTGCATTTGGAGAAGGTTCTGCTTGGCCAGTACAGGGTTTATTAAGACATTTTAAAAATGAAATTAAAAAAAGAAACAAATTTGACCCAATAGTAAAAGAAAAGAAAAACATTCCTTATTTAGTGGACCAACACTTATTGGATAAAAATGCTTAAATTAAAAGTTAATGATATTGAAATTGAAGTTGAAGAAGGATTAACTGTTCTTCAGGCTTGTGAAAAAGCAGGTGTTGAAATTCCAAGATTTTGTTATCATGAGAAATTATCAATAGCTGGTAATTGCAGAATGTGTTTAGTTGAAATAGAAAAATCTCCTAAACCTATAGCTTCTTGTGCAATGCCTGCTGCCGATGGCATGATAATAAAGACAAATACACCAAAAATTGAAAAATCTAGAAAAGGTGTAATGGAATTTTTGTTAGCTAATCACCCTTTAGATTGTCCTGTTTGTGATCAAGGAGGAGAATGTGATCTTCAAGACCAATCAATGTTTTATGGAATAGATAAATCAAGGTTTAAAGAAAATAAAAGAGCCGTTCCAGATAAAAATATGGGTCCATTAATTAAAACTCAAATGACCAGATGTATTCATTGTACAAGATGCATTAGATTTGCAACTGAAATTGCTGGAGTTCCTGAATTAGGAGCAATTGGAAGAGGAGAGGATATGCAAATCACAACTTATTTAGAAAAATCAATGCAGTCAGAATTATCTGCTAATGTTATTGATCTTTGTCCTGTTGGAGCGTTAACTTCAAAACCTTACGTATTTGAGGCAAGACCATGGGAGTTAAAAAAAACAGAAAGTATTGATATTATGGATGCTGTTGGCTCTAATATCAGAGTAGATACTTATGATTGGGAGGTTAAAAGAGTTCTACCAATTATAAATGAAGATATTAATGAAGAATGGATATCTGACAAAACAAGATATGCTTGTGATGGTTTATTAAATCAAAGATTAGATACCCCATACATAAAATACAATAATAAATTTGAAAAAGCCTCTTGGGATGAAGTCTATAAAATTATTAAATCAAAAATAGAAAATACAAAAAAAGATAAAATATGTGGTTTTGTAGGCGATCTCACAAATATGGAAGCAAGTTTTATTTTTAAAGAGTTTTTTGACAGAATAATTGATACAAATAAATATGAGTCTAGATCTTCTAAAAGTTTTATAGATAGTTCTATTAGAGAAAGCTATTTGTTTAATTCTAAAATTAATGGAATTGAAGAAACAGATTTAATTTTATTAATTGGAACAAATCCTAGATATGAAGCAACAATAGTTAATGCAAGAATTCGAAAAGCTTATTTAAATAATAATACCAAAATTTTTTCTTTAAATGACATTGGTGATTTAACTTATCCATATCAAAGCCTAGATGGAAAAACTCAAACTATTAAGGATATTATAGAAAATAAAAATGAAATATCTAAAGATATTTTAGAATCAAAAAAACCTTTAATTATATTAGGTGAGTCATTTTTAAAATCTAAGTCTGCAAATTATTTGTATTATTCTTTGAAAGAATTTTTATTTAGAAATGATAAATTTACTAATGATTGGAATCCTCTAAATATATTGTCTACAGATGCGGCAACTGTTGGTAATTTTGATTTAGATATTATTGATAAAAGTAATGAATTATTAAAAAACTTAAATGAAAATAAATTTGAAATTATTTATCTTCTTGGTCAAGATAACTTAAATTTTTATAAAAAAAATGAATTTATAATTTATCAAGGTAGTCATGGTGACAAAGGAGCTGAGATTGCAGATATAATTCTTCCTGGAGCAGCATATACAGAACAATCCGCTCATTATACAAATTTAGAAGGAAAAATTCAAAAAGCTTTTAAAGCCTCTTATCCTCCTGGTGATGCTAAGGAAGATTGGCAAATAATAAATGAAATTGCAGAAATGATTAATAATCGAAAACTTTTTAATGACAAAGCAGAACTTGAAAGCAGTATGTTTAATTATTTAAATCTTAAAAAAGAAAAACAAAAATCAAATATAATAAAAAATATAGATCAGAATGAATTTGAAAATGAAAATTTAAAAATAAAATTCAAAGATTATTATTTTTCCAACGTTATTGCTAGAGCATCAAAAACTATGTTGGAGTGCAATAATTCAAAATTAAATATTAAACATACAGGAACAGAAGGTTAATTCATGGAATACTTAAGTATAATTTTTCAAGAGGTTTATAAAATTTTATTTTTATTAATTCCTGTTTTAGTTGCTGTTGCAATGATTGTTTGGTTAGATAGGAGAGTTTGGGCATTTGTTCAAAAAAGACAAGGTCCTAATGTTGTTGGTCCCTTTGGATTATTACAATCATTGGCTGATGCTTTAAAATATATTTTTAAAGAAATAATTATACCAGCAAGCTCAAATAAGATAATTTTTATTCTTGCTCCAATAATAACTATGACATTAGCTTTGATAGCTTGGGCTGTTATTCCATTTGGAGAAGAGCAAGTTTTAGCTAATATTAATGTTGGAATTTTATATATTTTTGCTGTCTCATCTTTAGGTGTTTATGGGATTATCATGGGTGGATGGGCTTCAAATTCAAAATATCCATTTTTAGGATCAATAAGATCTGCAGCACAAATGGTATCTTATGAAGTTTCAATAGGCATTATTATCATAAATGTTTTACTTTGTGCGGGGTCATTAAACTTAAATGATATTGTAATTGCACAAAAAAAAATATGGTTTGTAATTCCACTATTCCCAATGTTTGTTATTTTTTTTATTTCAGCTTTAGCAGAAACAAACAGACCTCCATTTGATTTACCAGAGGCAGAAGCTGAATTAGTTGCTGGATATCAAACAGAATATTCTGGAATGATGTATGCAATGTTTTGGTTGGGCGAATATGCAAATATTTTATTAATGTGTGCATTAGGTTCAATTTTATTTTTAGGAGGGTGGTTATCACCTATAGATTTATATCCTTTTAATTTAATTCCAAGTGCAATTTGGTTGATATTTAAAATTTTATTTTTATTTATTCTTTTTGCTTTAGTTAAAGCAATAGTTCCAAGATATAGATATGATCAATTAATGAGGTTGGGTTGGAAAATATTTTTACCATTATCTTTAACCTATGTTGTTTTAACTGCTAGTTATCTTTATTATTTTAACCTTTTACCTAAAATTTAAATGAAAATTACTAGATTTTTTAAAACTATATTAATGATCGACTTTATAAGCGGACTATTAATTGCTATTAAAGAACTTTTTAAATCAAAAAAAACTATCAATTATCCTTTTGAAAAGGGAAAAATAAGTCCAAGATTTAGAGGCGAACATGCTCTTAGAAGATATCCAAATGGAGAGGAAAGATGTATTGCATGTAAATTGTGTGAAGCAGTTTGTCCAGCCCAAGCTATAACAATTGAATCAACTGAAAGAGCAGATGGGAGTAGAAAAACTACGCGTTATGATATTGATATGATGAAATGCATTTATTGTGGCTTGTGTGAAGAGTCTTGCCCTGTTGATGCAATTGTTCAAGGACCAAATTTTGAATTTTCAACAGAAACAAGAGAAGAACTTTATTACACTAAAGAAAAACTACTTGATAATGGTGATAGATGGGAAAATATTTTAGCAGCAAATATTAAAACAGATAATCCTTATAGATAATTAATGATAGCGCACGCAATATTTTTTTATACATTTTCTTTAATTGCTGTCATTTCTGCAATCATGGTTACAGTTTCTAAAAATACTGTTCATTCAGTATTTTTTTTAATCTTAGATTTTATAAGTATATCCTGTCTTTTTATTATGATTGGAGCAGAATTTTTAGGAATGATAATGCTTATTGTTTACGTCGGTGCAGTAGCAGTTTTATTTCTGTTTGTTGTTATGATGTTAAATGTTGCTCAACAAAAAAATCAATGGTTTATTTCTACAACTAGTTCGAAACATATACCTGTAGGAATTATAATAAGTACATTAATATTTTTTGAATTAATTATTGTTATAGGTGGATGGAAGTATAAACCTGATTTATTTAATTCAAATAATTTAGATATAACAAGTGAAGTTAGTAATACCCATTCTTTAGGACAAGTTTTATATACTGACTATATTCATGTTTTTCAGATTAGTGGAATGATTTTATTAATTGCTATGATAGGTGCAATTGTTCTTACTTTTAGAAAAAGAGAAGGTGTTAAAAAACAAAGTTATATAAAGCAAATTTCCAGAGAAAGATCAGAAGGAGTTGAAGTTTTAGAAGTGCCATCTAACAAAGGAGTTAAAATTGATGACTGATATAGGTCTAGGACATTATTTAACTTTAGGCGCTGTAATTTTTACAATTGGTATTATTGGAATTTTTTTAAATAGAAAAAATATTATTGTAATTTTAATGAGTATAGAACTAATATTATTAGCAGTTAATATAAATTTAGTTTCATTTTCAATTTATTTAGGCGATCTATCTGGTCAAATTTTCACTTTGTTTATTTTAACTGTTGCTGCCGCAGAAGCTGCTATAGGCTTAGCTATTATTGTAGTCTATTATCGAAATTCTGGAACTATTCGAGTTGAAGATATTAATAAATTAAAAGGATAATGTGGAAATTTTAATAATAATATTACCATTAATTGCTTCAATTATTTCAGGATTTTTTGGAAAATTTATTGGAGATAGAAACTCAGAGATAGTTACAAGTTTTTTGATAACAATATCAGCAATTCTATCAGCTTTAGTATTATACGAAGTTATAGTTAATCAATATCAAGAAAATATTACAATTGCTACCTGGATAAATTCAGGGACACTAAATGTAAATTGGTCAATGAAAATTGACTCTTTATCTGCTGTAATGCTTGTTGTTGTAACTTTAATCTCATCTTTGGTTCATATTTATTCAATTGGATATATGTCACATGATCCACACAAACCTAGATTTATGGCTTATTTATCATTGTTTACTTTTGCAATGTTAATGTTGGTAACTTCAGATAATTTTATTCAATTATTTTTTGGTTGGGAAGGTGTAGGTCTTTGTTCTTATTTTTTAATAGGTTTTTGGTTTAAAAAAGACACAGCTAATGCAGCTGCGATTAAAGCTTTTGTAGTTAATAGAGTAGGAGATTTTGGATTTGCTCTTGGGATATTTTTAATTTTTTATTTATTTGGAACAGTCAATTACTCTGAAGTATTTGAAAAAATTCCAACAATCATAGATAAAAATCTCGTTTTTTTAGGTATAGAAGTAAATCCTATAGATTTAATTTGCTTACTTTTATTTATTGGAGCAATGGGTAAATCAGCTCAAATTTTTTTACATACTTGGCTACCAGATGCTATGGAAGGACCAACACCAGTTTCAGCTTTGATTCATGCTGCTACAATGGTAACAGCAGGTGTTTTTTTAGTAGTAAGATGTTCACCTATTTATGAATATTCTGAACTAGCATTAAACGTCATAACCATAGTTGGTATGAGTACAGCTTTTTTTGCTGCTACCATAGCGCTTGTTCAAACTGATATAAAAAAGATAATTGCATATTCAACTTGTAGTCAATTGGGTTATATGTTTTTTGCTGCTGGAGTTGGTGCATATAATGTTGCAATGTTTCATTTATTTACACATGCATTTTTTAAAGCTTTATTATTTTTAGGATCAGGATCAGTTATTCATGCATTTAAAGATGAACAAAATATAAATAATATGGGAGGAGTATGGAAAAAATTACCATATACCTATGCTTTAATGATTATAGGAACTCTAGCATTAACTGGTTTCCCTTTTTTATCAGGATTTTATTCTAAAGATGCAATTATAGAATTTGCTTATTTGAGAGGCAATACAACTGGATATTATGCTGCTGTAATTGGTATTTTTACAGCTTTTATTACTTCAATTTATTCATGGAGATTAATGTTTAAAACTTTTCACGGTGAATATAATAACAAGAACATCAAAATTGAAGAAACTCACGAATCTCCTTTAATAATGTTAATACCTTTAACTTTACTTGCAGGAGGTTCTATATTTGCAGGCTTTTTATTTAAAGAATTATTTATTGGTCATATTGGAACAAATAATTTTTGGCAAGATTCAATTTTCTTTTTACATCCATTAAGTAAAGAACATCCTCCATTATGGTTTTTAATTTTAACACCTTTATTAGTAACTTTATCAATTCCAATTGCTTATTATTTATTCGTTAAAAATAAAAATTTACCTGAGTTAATTGCAAATAATAATAAGCCATTATATCAATTTTTATTAAACAAATGGTATTTTGACGAACTTTATGAAAAAATATTTATAAAAACATCTAAAAAACTTGGTTTATTTTTATGGAAATTTTTTGATGTAAAATTAATTGATGGTTTTGGACCTGATGGTATTTCGTCATTTATAAAAAAATGTTCTTTAAAAGCTAACAAATTTCAAAGTGGATTAATTTACCAATATGCATTTATAATGTTACTTGGTTTTTCTGCTTTATTAACTTTTTTAATTGTAAGATAATGAATTTTCCTATTCTTTCTTATTTAATCTTATTACCTACTATTGGTGCTTTATTTATATTTTTTACGAAAAGTAATAAAGAAAACAATATAACATTTAAATATGTTGCTTTATTTACTTCTATTGTAAATTTTTTTTTATCTATTTATTTATGGATATTATTTGATCAATCAACTTCAGAATTTCAGTTTGTCGAAAATAGAGTTTGGATAGAAGATTTTATTAATTATAAAGTTGGTATAGATGGAATTTCAATATTATTCATTATCTTAACAACTTTTATCACTCCACTTTGTATAATTTCAGTTAATAATTCAATTAAAAATAGATTAAGTGAATTTTTAATAGCTGTATTAATTATGGAGTCTTTCATGATTGGAGTTTTTTGTTCATTAGATCTTGTTATTTTTTATTTATTTTTTGAAGCTGGTTTAATTCCAATGTTTTTAATTATAGGAATTTGGGGAGGATCCAGAAGAGTTTATTCTGCATTTAAATTCTTTTTATACACACTATTGGGCTCTGTATTGATGTTGGTTGCTATAATTTCAATATATTGGTTATCTGGAACTACAGATTTAGTTCAACTTTACGAATTAGGAATTAATGCAAAGTACCAAAATCTTTTATGGTTAGCTTTTTTTAGTTCTTTTGCTGTCAAAACTCCTATGTGGCCTTTTCACACTTGGTTGCCAGATGCTCATGTTGAAGCTCCAACTGCAGGTTCTGTTTTGTTGGCTGCAATTTTACTTAAAATGGCAGGCTATGGATTTATAAGATTTTCTTTGGGATTGTTCCCAATTGCTTCTGAAATCTTTACACCATTAATTTATATCTTAAGTGTTATTGCTATTATTTTCACATCTTTTATTGCTTTGATGCAAGAAGATATGAAAAAATTAATTGCATATTCTTCAGTAGCACACATGGGTTTTGTTACTCTAGGTATTTTTACAATACAACAACAAGGAATTGAAGGAAGCATTATTCAAATGATAAGTCATGGACTTGTATCAGCTGCACTTTTTTTATGTGTTGGAGTCGTTTATGATCGTATGCATTCGAGATTAATTGATACTTATGGAGGTATTGTAAGCATAGTTCCAAAATATTCAGTTTTGTTTATGTTGTTTACTTTGGCAGCCTTAGGTTTACCTGGAACCAGCGGTTTTGTAGGCGAGTTTTTAATTTTGATGGGAGTATTTAAGGATAATTTTTTAGTAGCTGTAATTGCGAGTTTAGGAGTGATAATAGGAGCCGCATATATGCTTTGGCTATATAAAAGAGTCGTTTTTGGAAAATTAGTTAATTCAGATTTAAAACAAATGGTAGATTTAAATAAATCAGAATTATTTATTTTATCTTGTTTGGCTATTCCAACTTTATTTTTTGGATTTTATCCAGATCCTTTAATTAATACTATAGAAGTTTCAATCAGTAACTTAATAGAAGTGTATAATTCTAATATAATGATCAACTAAAAATGACAAATTTAGAATTAGTTTTTCCAGAAATTTTTCTTTCATTAAGTATAATGTTTTTACTAATCTTAGGAGTTTTTAAAAAAGATAGCTCAAAATTAATTTTAAACACTTCATTAATTACTTTACTCATTACTGCAGTAATTACATTTAATGAAACTTTAAGTATTCAAGAAACATTGCTGTTTAATGACAGTATCATAATCGATTATTTATCATCATTTATGAAAATAGTTACTTTGTTAGCTGCTTTTTTAGTTTTATTAATTTCAACAAATTATTTAAAAATATTTAGAATTTTTAAAATTGAATATCCAATTTTAATTTTAAGTTCAGTTTTAGGTATGATGGTAATGATTAGTTCTAATGATTTAATTGTATTTTATATGGGATTAGAACTTCAATCATTAGCTTTATATGTTTTAGCATCTTTTAACAGAGACCAACTTAAATCTTCTGAAGCTGGATTAAAATATTTTGTTTTAAGTGCATTGTCTTCAGGCCTACTACTTTATGGTTGTTCATTAATCTATGGTTTTACTGGTTCTACTAATTTTAATATTATTGCCAATCAATTAAGCTCAAATGAATATACATTAACTTTTGGAATTGTTTTTATTTTAGTTGGTTTAGCATTTAAAATTTCAGCAGTTCCATTTCATATGTGGGCACCAGATGTTTATGAAGGATCACCAACATCAGTAACCTTATTTTTCACAATGGTTCCAAAAATTGCTGCATTAACTGTATTTATAAGATTTTTATATGTTCCTTTTTTAAATTTAATTGATCAGTGGCAAATGATTTTAATTTTTCTATCAATTGCATCGATGCTTTTTGGAGCAATTGCAGCAATTGGACAAACTAATTTAAAAAGACTTATAGCCTATAGTTCAATAGGGCATGTGGGTTATACTTTAGCTGGTTTGGCCACTGGTTCAAATGATGGAATACAAAATTCCATTATATATATAACCATTTATATTTTAATGAATTTGGGTTTATTTTCATGTTTATTAATGTTTAAAAGAGATAATAAATATTATGAAAATATAGAAGATTTATCTGGATTATCAAAAAATCATCCCCTGTTATCTTTATCTTTATTAGTAATTCTATTTTCTTTAGCAGGGATTCCACCCCTTGCAGGTTTTTTTGCAAAATTTTATATTTTTAAATCTGTTATAGAACAATCGATGTATTTTTTGGCTATAGTTGGATTATTATCAACAGTTGTTGCAGCATTTTATTACTTAAGAATAATTAAAATTATATATTTTGATAAAGAAAAAGAAAAATACGATACAGACCATGGTTTATGGTTAAAATTATCTCTTACAGGTTCCACATTGATAATTCTGATGTATTTTATATTTCCAGGTCAATTAATTGAAGTAATTTCTAGAATTAATATTATTTGATGAAATTTAAAATTTTTAAATTTAAAAAAGTTAAAAGTACTAATAATACAGCAATTAGAATAATTAAAAGTTCGAATTTTGATTATGGAATGGTTATTTCTGAAACACAAAATAGCGGTAGAGGTCAATACGGAAAAAAATGGATTTCTTATAAAGGTAATTTATTTGTTAGTTTTTTTTACAAATTAAAAAATTTAACTATTTCATTAAGTCAATTAACTACAATCAATTGTTTATTAGTAAAAAAAATATTATCACTTTATTATAAAAAGGAAATTATCTTTAAAAAACCTAATGATTTATTG
>CACFSG010000004.1:22500-70460 GCA_902568875.1 uncultured Pelagibacteraceae bacterium | reverse complement strand
TTATAAAAGGAATTTTGGAAATCATATAGTTCTTGGTGATATTGAAAAAATAAGAAGCAATCATATGCCAGACAATCCCGATGTAGTAATTGGAGGATTTCCTTGCCAAGGTTTTTCAATTGCAAATTTGGGTCGTAGTGTAGATGACAGTAGAAATAAACTTTATAAACAAATGTTAAGGGTAATAAGAGCAAAGAAACCAAAGTATTTTGTAGCTGAAAATGTAGAGGGAATTTTAACACTTGGTAAAGGTGCAGTTATTCAAAAAATTTTAAAAGACTTTAAAAGTATTGGCTACAAAGTTGACTATAAACTTCTTAACGCAGCTGATTATGGTGTGCCCCAAGCTCGAAAAAGAGTGTTTATCATTGGTAATAGACTAGGTTTAGAAAACCCATATCCACAGCAAACTCATCAAATACCATCTTCTAAAAAAGATATTCTTTTTGACTCTAGTTTACAAAATTATGTAACGACAAAAGAAGCTATTAATTTTTTATCAAAGGTATCTATCACTAATAAAACAATTTATGTAAAAAATAGAGTTATTCATAATCATGTGGCGGATACAAATGTTCACGATGAATTTTGGGGAAGAAAATATTATGTAAATCAATTTCATATCTGTGATTATTTAAAAAAGTGGAGAAAAAAAGCTGGTATCTCTACTAAAAAAGTTGATGAACATTTTGGATATGCTCACACAGCAGGTCATTGGTTTAGAAAAGATAATAATTCAGGAAGTATTCCAAATCCAGATGATTGGAGAGGTCTTAAGAAACTATTAGGATTTGATAATAAATATGACAAACAAGTAACTACACTAGTTAAAAAGAAAATTCAGTTCGAACAATCTTTAAGAATTACTAATTGGGATAGACCCAGTGATACCTTAACAGCCACAAGTCCTGAAATTCATATAAATTTAAAAAGAAGATTATCTGTTAGAGAATGTGCAATATTACAAACTTTCCCAGATGATTTTGTCTTTGAAGGTGCTACTTTTAGAAGTATGCATAAACAAATTGGTAATGCTGTTCCAGTATTATTGGCTGAAAAAATTGCAAAAAGAATTAAAAAAATCTTAATTAATAAATCTTTAAGAAGAGCTGCTTAAATCTTTTTCTAGTAAACCACTCCATTCATTTCCATCACTATCAATTCTTTGAGGTCTAATAACCAATCTTCCAGATCCTGCTGTGATGGGAATTTCATATCCATAGTCTGCTTTTGATCCTGTTCCTCTTCTAACTTCTGTCCAAGCTAAATTATATTCTTCTAAACCTGGTAATGGATTTTTTAAATTTTTATCCAAATAGAAAGTTTTTTGATCTTCTTTAATGGTTCTTGTAAATTTTATTTTATTGTCAGTAGAAAATTTATTTTTTTTAATTCTTTTGTAGGTACTATTATTTTTAAATTGAGGGTAATCAGTTATGTATTTGTATGTTTTAAGATTATCAAGTTTTCTCTCACCCTTCCAATTATGTTCATAAACAATTGGATTAGGAATATTTGTTAAAAATAATCTTTTTAATTTAAATATATTCTCATCTATATCTGAAAAATATATACACTTTAAAGTATATGTAAGAACTGGCAAAATAGTATCTTGATCAAAGCTTTTGTCAGTTGATGGTATTTTTCCATCAAAACGAATTCCCCCAAAAGAAAAATTACTATTATTTATATTGATATCTTCTTCTGTCGGACCACTAGACAAAGATACTTGGTTAGGCCCTACAATTAAATCATTTACATCTCCCATATTAGCTTTCGGATTTGAATTTATTGTTTTTGCATCTATACATAAAATACAATCATTATCATTTGGGTAAAATGCCAAATCGCTTGAAATTGGCGATGTCCAAGGGTATTTAGCTAATTTTTTTGGAATATAATATTTACAAATTCTTTCAAAAGGAATGTTAAAAAAATTTTTCATATTAAAGTCTTTTTTCCATTCAATAAAATTTTCATTAATCTTTTCATTAATTTTTTTTAATGTATAAGAAAATTCATCTGCAGTTATCTCTGACCAGATTTTTTCCATATATTTTTTTTCAAGATCTTGAATATTGAGTGGATCTAAGTGATTATTAATTTCAGTCAAAACTAATTTAATTTGTCCTTATCTTCTTCAGGGTCTGAAACATCTGTAATATTAGCCTGCTCTGGTGGTATTTCGGGGATTTGTTTACCAGGTATTACACCATGTTCATCCTCAAGTTTCTTAATTTGTTTTTCTAATCCTTGTGTACCCCAAGATTTTGTAACAATGGTTTGTAGCTTATTTCCGTGAGTCCTATAAGACTCTAGAGCCTGTTTAATTGCAGTTTTAACATCTGAATATTTGTCAAAGATCTTACTTGCAGAAGTAATGATCTTGCTGATATTTTCAATTTGTTTTTTTTCACTTTTAATTTGTTCAAAAACAGCAATTAAATTGTTTAAATTGTTTGGAGATGAAAAAATAAATCCTTTTTTGAATGCATCATTTTGAAGAGATACATCTCCTTTTAAAGTGATTGTATATAATTCGTCTGCTGGGAAAAAAACAATAACATGCTTTAAAGAATTTATTCCATATAGTTTATTGTAATTCTTTTTATCTAAACCTTTAGGACCAAAAAGATGTTTTCTTACAGAGTCAATATGATCTTTAAGATATTTATCTGCAATTTTTTTATCTTCTTCTTTATTTGATTTTAATGCTTCAACATATTTTGTCCAATCAGCCAAAGATACTTTTGCATCAATTATATAATTTCTTTCTGGAAACTTTAAGAGTATGTCGGGTATAACATCCTTATCTTGATTGCCATCAATATCGTATGTAGTTTGTTTTTTTTGAGCAAAAAAATCTCTATTTCTTACTAGGTTTGCTCCTTCTAGTAAATTCTCTAATATTTGTTGATTAAATTTTCCCTGATAAGTTACATTTGTTGTAAGCTTTTCAAACCAATTTTTAACTTTTGTTCCAAATACATCGTGTTTATTAAGTGCCTTTTCTGATATTGATTTATATTCACCCACTCCTTCAACAATACCATCAACTTTTTTGTAAAGATTAGTTACCTCTTTTTTTTTATCATCAAGTTGTTTTGTTAAGTCTTTTTTTGCATCCTCTGCAGCTTTTATCTCTGCCTCTCTTGTAGCTAAATCTATTTGAGATTTTTTTAACTCTTCTTCTTTTAATTTTAATTCATCAGTTGGTGCTTGGTTATTTTTTGGCTTTAATAAAAAGAACCAAATTACTCCAAATGCTACAAATCCTACTATTGTTCCTAAAATTGCTTCCATAATTTAATTTAACCTTTTATCATGACTATTATCAATAAAAGACTGAAAATCATTATTTCTTACTTTATCAATTATATCTTGAGGTATTTTTTCCTCATCTAAAACCAGCTCAACATAAGTTGTATAAACCAATGCTAATGCAATAGCATGGGCAACTTTAGCTGATAATTTTGGGTTGGACATCCTGATGCAGTGGGTAACTACTTTTGGATCAACTTTTCTAAAAAAACGATCTGAATGCTCAATTTTATCCTTTGGAAACTTCACTATTTTTGTCATTATTTATTTCATTTATCCGCTTATTTCTTTAATATCAAAAATTGCATCAGTATTTTGCTGCTGTTCCTGGTGTTCTTCATCTATAACGAGTCTAGTATACTCGTTAGATATTATGGAAAATGTCATTGCTTTAGCTACCCTTAAAGGCATATCCGGGTTGTCCTTTAACAACTTCTCAGATATAGCCCAGGGATTTACTGTTTGAAGGTAACAGTCAGAAAATCGTTGATTTTCTTTATTTTTTTGTATCATTTTTACTAGTTTATCCTTCATAATAGTATCTATTGATTTATTAGATAAAATGCTCTATAAATACAATATTCTTTATATGAGAACAATAGCGTATTATTTCAAGGGTGTCAATGAATAAATTTACAAATAAAATCTATCAGCGATATCGACTTTTAAAGATCAATAAAGGAGCTAGTAATTTATCAAAAAATTTTTCAGGATTTTATAAAGCCTGGAAAGAAGTAAAAACTAATCCTAAAGAACATGATCCTTTAAAAGAACAGGAGCAAGAAATAGTAGTTGGTGAATTTGAGGTATTTAAACTTAAAACAGGAACTGGTCCATCTGGTGAAATAATTATTGATGAACCTAAAAAAGAAGTATCAGAGGATATTTTTTTTAAATTTTTAAATTTAAGTGATGAAAACGGTAAAATTTCATCGTTCGATATTTACAATTTTATTAATAGATATGGACTGCTAGTTAATCAACCCATGGAACAAAAATTATTAGCTGATAAATATCATTTAGAGACTTTAAGTTTTTGGAGATATGAAATATCTTTAATGAATTCATTGATTAAGACATATTACAATTATCAAAACGAAAATATAGAAGAGTTAAAAAAAATTTTTATACAAAGTAAAAAAGAATTTAGCGATTGTTTTTATAGAGATAATACATATTCAAGCATTGAAACAAATAATCTAAAATCAAATATTGAAGTATTTATTGACTTTCATGATATGATTTCACCGTCAGGAAATTTTTTAGTTGAGGAAATATACGAACAATTATTTGCAAGAGTATTATTCCAAGTATTGAATGAAAGATTAAGGCAAACTACAGATACATATATAACTGAGACCGAAGAGTCTGGTGAGTTTAGATCACGAGATCAAAGATGGATAGATATAAAATCAGGATATAAAGATTTATTAAGTTTTATTTGGGCAAGTTTTGCACATTTTATAAAAACTAAAACAAAAATAAATGTATGTTTAAATAATCGATGTAAAAAATTTTTTACAAGTCAAAAATTTACAAGAGCTAAATTTCATAGTGATCTATGTCGATCAGCGTACGCAAGACATGCAAAAATGTGGGAACTGGCACAGAAAAAGTTTATGAATAAAGCAGGTATGATGATAATAGACGAAAGAGAAACGGGACTTGGAAAACTAACTTCTTTTGATGCATTTTTATTAAATGAAAAAAGCAAAAAAGTACTTGCTATGCTTGAATTTTCATATTCAGAAATTGATCATAAAAGCCTCAAATGGAATCATGTTAAAGAAAAAATTTTAAAAAATTTAAGTCAACTGTATGATACCAATAAAATTAATCATGCTTTCTTGATTAATAAAAATGGTAAATTATTTGAATGGAATATAAAAAAAAAATTTTATGGTAAAGAAATCTATAAATTACCTGAAATAAAAGATTTGACCCAATCAAATCTAGATATAAGACGATTAGTTCAACATTTAATATAAAAATTATGAAATGGAATAAAAAATATGATTATCCAACATCTTCAAGAGCAACCGTAGATGGAGTTAGAAGATATTTATTAGGAGAAACAAAATTACCTAGCGTTACCTCAATTCTTGATGCTACTAAATCTGAGGAAGATAAGGCAGCACTTGCAAATTGGCGTGAAAGAACTGGTGAAAAAGAAGCTGAAGCAATCACAAAAGCAGCTAGTAGCAGAGGTTCACAAATGCACAATTATTTGGAGTCTTATCTTTTAGGTAGAGAGAATTTAAGTTTTTTTGATGATAATGAGCAATATAAAAAGATGGCCAAAGAGATAATTGATAAAGGATTAACAAATAGATTAGAAGAAATATGGGGAACTGAATGTACTCTTTACTATCCAGAAAAATATGCAGGTACTGCTGATTGTGTCGGAGTTTACGAGGGAAAAGAGACAATAATTGATTTTAAACAAAGCAATAAACCAAAAAAAATAGAATATATAGACTCTTGGTTGCTTCAGACTAGTGCTTATTCACTAGCTCATAATATTGTGTACAACTCAAATATCACTTCTTGTGTAATTCTTGTTTGCACAGTAGATAATTTATTCCAAGAATTTAAAATTCAAGGTCATGATTTAGTTATTTATCAAAACTTGTTTTTAGGAAGACTAAAAAAATTTAATGAGCTTTCAAATTTAAATTAAGTACTTATATAGAAAATAATGGATAAAATAGTAATCTACGATACAGAAACAACCAACAGCACTATTTGGGGATCTATTATTGAAGTGGGAGCAGTTGTAGTTGATAAAAATCTTAATGAATTAGGAAAATTAAATATTAGAGGCAGAATGCCAGAAGGAGAGGTTCCAAGTGCTAAGGCATTACTTGTAAATTCAACAAGCATTGATTTACTTACTAAAGGCAATTATTCACATTATGATTTTTTAGGAGCAGTTGAAAATTTTTTTTCAAAAGCTGCTCCATGTATGTTCATAGGTTGGAATAATCTTAACTTTGATCGAAAAATGTTTCATTTTAACTTTTTTAAAGGGAACCGTTATCCTTATATTACCCACTCTTCACCAAATAGTGAACATGACGGTATAAACATAGCAAGAGCTGCTCAATTTTTAGATCCTAAAACCTTAAAAACAGGATTAACAGAAAAAGGCAACCCTTCTTTTGCTTTGCCAGCTCTAGCAACAATGCATGGATTTGATACTTCTCAACAACATACAGCTTATCATGATGCCTATACAAGTTTAAAAATTCTTAGAATTATAAAAAACAATCATAAAGAAAATTGGGAAAAATTTTTAATAACTTCAACAAAAGCTGGTTGTGAAACTCTTTTAAAGAATGAGGGAATATACTCAATTACTGAAAATATAAAAGGAGTAGAATATCCTTATCTTATTTGCAACATGCATCCAAATCATAATTCCCATTTACATCCAAAAAAATCAAATGATAGATTTGTATTTGATTTGAGAAGAGATCCTGAGCCTTTGTTAAATTTATCAATTAATGAATTAAAATCCGTTTTAGATCAAACTAAACCTAAAATAATTAGAGTATTAAAAATTAACAAAGCTCCAGTAATTTTAGATAAACAATGTGCATTGAAATTTAAATATCCTAAAGAAAACCCTTACGCTAATCTTGATTTAGAAATAATACAAAAAAGAGCAAAAATGGTTAGAGAAAGTGAAAAGTTTTGCCAAAACATTCAAACAATTTATAGAGAAAAAGAAGAAGAAAAAGAACAAAGTAAATCACAGGAAGATAAATTACCAGAGGAAACTTTATATGATAAATTTATACCTAATAAAGATACAGCATTATTTAAAACATGGCATAGTTCTTCATGGGAAGATAAGTTAAGATTATTAGATAAATTTCAGGATAAAAGATGTAGTTGGCTTGGACAAAAAATAATTTATCAGGAGGCTCCACAAATTTTACCACCTGATTTATATAAAAATATTAAAAGTGAAATTGCTAGAAGAATATTAAGTAAAAATAAAGAGAAATGGCAGACAGTTGGAATGGCTTATACTGAAATTGACACACTTAGAAACCAGGCAGATAATAGAGATGATGAGGTAGAATTAAAAAAATTGGAAGAAATTAATGAATTTATTATGTCTATCGAAAAAAAATATGAAATTGCCTAGTTGACTTTAGAAAACTTCTTAATAGAAAGGTTTTATGCTTATAGATTTTAAAGACGAAGATTTTGACAGTAAAATTAAGAATGAAGATGTCTCAGTAATTCAATTCAGTGCAGCTTGGTGTGGACCATGCAAAACTCTTAAACCGATTATGGATAAACTAGCTGATGAATATAAAGATAAAGCAGGTTTTTATTATGCAGATATTGAAGATGGTGGAATTAATACCGGAAGTGCAGCAGGAATTAGAGGTGTGCCAACAGTAATTATTTACAAAAAAGGAGTAGAAGTAGATAGAAAAGTTGGTGGTGTTCCAGAAAGCCATATGAAAGAATTTTTAGAAAAAAATATCTAATTTAAATTTAAAACTTCAGAACAAAGATATAAGGACCCAGTAATTAATAACAAATCTCCATTATTTAAGGGTATTGATTTAATAGCTTGCTCAATACTTTCTTGATATCTGACATTTGGTACGTCTTTAAATTTTTCTTTTAATTTTTTACCACTAATTGCATTTGGTTGATTTGGTATATCTACGGTTGTTATTGATGAAATATTTTTAAAATAACTAATATATTTTTCATGATCTTTATTTGCCATCATTCCAATTATAATGTGTTTTTTGCAATCTAGACTTTTAAGATATTCATTTAGTACTCTTGCACCATCTTCATTGTGATCTCCTGATATTAAAAATAAATTATCCTTAACTAATTTTTTTAATTTACCTGAATTAATTTCTTGAAGTCTTGCAATGTTTGAAATTTTTTGAATTCCATTTTTTATATGATCATCTTTAATATCTAAATCTAAATTTCTTAATGTAGCTATAGCGGTTGAAATATTTTCTAGTTGAAATTGACCAAGAACATTAGGTTTTGGTAATTTTAATCCACCATGTTTATCTTCATAATAAAAGAAATCATTCTCACTCATTGAGTAGGTAAAATCCTCATTAAAAAAATATTTATTAGATTGGTTTTGAGAAATAGTTTTTTTAATATTTTCCATTGTTGATTTACTACTTTGATTGCTTACAATAATATTTGAATTTAAAAGAGCTGAAGTCTTTTCAAAAATAATTTTATCTATTGTTTGTTGATTTTTTGGAAGCCAATCTAGGTGATCTTTTGAAATAGAAGTGACTATACTTGCTAAGTTTTTTTTAAGGATATTTGTTGCATCAAATCGATGAAATAATCCACTTTCTAATAAGTTTATATTATCTGGATATTGAGCTGCTTTAAAAAAATAACAAGCTGTTAGGATTTCGAAAAATGTTATTGGTTGATTATTATTAATTTCTTCAACTTCCTCGAAAAGATCAGCTAGTTCATCATCTTTTAATTGTTCATTATTAAAAACAAATCTTTCATTTATTTTTTGAATGTGAGGACTAGTGTAAACATTACATTTAATATTTGCTTCTTTTAAAATCGAAAAACAAGCTTGAATGGTTGAGTTTTTACCATTTGTACCAACAACACTTATCGCTTTTACCTTATCTTGTGGGTTTCCAAGTTTTTTACAAAGTTGATTAATTCGATCTAGACTTAGATCAATTTCTTTTTTATGCAATGTTAGAAAGCGACTGACTATCTTTTGTAGTTTCATATTCTTCAGTGCTTATAGCAGAATTTTTCTTTAACAATATCGATAATAAAGTTCCAATTTTTTCAGAAAGATCTTTTCTTTCAACAATTAAATCTACAAATGCACGGTTTTTTTCAACTCGTTGAAATCCTTCTGGCAATTCTTCTTTAACTGTTCCTTGTATCACCCTCGCACCCGCAAAGGCTAAAAGAGCGTTTGGTTCTCCAAGATGAATATCTCCGAGCATAGCATAGCTTGCTGTTATTCCGCCTGCAGTTGGATCTGTTATACATACTAGATAAGGAAGATTATTTTTTTTTAGTTCATTTACAGCAAGTGTTGTTCTGGTCATTTGTGATAAAGAAATTAAACTTTCCATCATTCTCATTCCTCCACCTGAACTAAAGCATAAAAAAGGTGTTTGGTTTTCTATGGCATGTTGAATACCATATAAAAAAGCTTCACCTTCGGCAGCTGCCATTGATGCACCCAAGAAATCAAAATCAGAGGCGACAGCAGTAATTTTAATATCATTTATTGATCCGCTTACAACCATCATTCCACAATTCATACCAGTTTTTTTTCTAGCAATTTTTAATCTATCTTTATAGGATTTTGAATCTGTCCAATTTAATGGGTCATCTTTTGGAATTGGTGTTTTAAATATTTCATAATTATTTTTTCCAAATAGAATATCAAATCTTTGATTTGGTTTAATACGATGGTGTTTATTGCAATCAGGACAAACCCAAAGATTATCCTCTAAATCTTTTTTTAAAATTGGACCCTTGCAACAAGAAGTCCAATCACTATTAGCTATATCTTCTTTTGATGCTCTTTTATGAATAGCAGTTTTAATTTTTTCACCTGCTTTTATTATTTTGGTAAGCCAATTCATCTAATTTTATTTTTTAATCTTTTAACTACATTAGTAACATTTGTGACTATATTTTGTCTTTTTTTTATAGAATTAGTTATTTCCTTACAAATTGCACTTCCAACAACTAATCCATCGGCTTTTTTTAATGATTTTATAGTTTTCTCTGTAATACCGAATCCAATAACCACATTTTTACTATTATTCAGTTTTTTTATTTTTGAATATTCCTCTAATATTTTTCTAGGAGAAACTTTTAATTTTCCACCAGTCGTATTACTTTGAGAAATATAATAGATCATATTATGACTATCTTTGATTATCTGTTTCATTCTTTGTTTAGATGTGGTTGGACTTAAAAGTTGTACAAATGTAATTCCATTTTTCTTACATTTTTTTGCAAAAGTTTTATTTTCTGGATGAGGGAGATCTACAATAATTAAACCAGAAACACCTGTTTTTTTACACATCTTAATAAATTTATTTTCATTAAATTGTAAAATTAAATTCCAATAACCCATTAAAATTACTGGTTTTGAATATTCTATTTTTTTAAATTTTTTTACGATTTTAAATGTTTCATTAAGATTAATTCCAGCTTTGATTGCTCGGTGAGCTGATGTTTGAATATCTCCCCCATCTGCAATGGGAGTTGAGAATGCCATACCAGACTCTATGATATCTATATTTTTTGATATAGATTTTAATATATCTAATGATATTTTTTTAGTGGGATCCCCAGCGACAGTATAAGTTAATAGAGCAGGTCTTCCTTCTTTTTTACATTTTTTAAATGCTTGGCTGATCAAAGAAGCAGTCATTAATATTTACCTAATCTTTTTTTAATTATATGTTTGTCTTTTAAAGCGTCCCCACAACTATTCACTATTATAATAGTATCTTTACTAAGTTTAGGAGCAATTGAAATTGCGCGAGCGAATGCGTGCGAAGGTTCGAGCGAAGGATTAATTTTGCTCTCTAGTTTTCTAATTAATTTATATGCATTGAGTGCATCCTCATCAGTTTGGGAAACATAATTTGCTCTTCCAGTTTCTTTTAAAAAACAATGGAGAGGTGAGACACCAGGATAATCTAAACCAGCACTTATTGATTCTGTTTCTGAAATTTGTCCAAATTTATCTTGGCAAACCATTTGAGCGGCACCATGAAGAACACCTATTTTAGAATTATTACTTAAAGGAGCAGCATGTTTTTTTGAATTTTTTGGACCACCTGCTTCTATCCCTTCGAAACTGATCTGTCTTTTATCATAATCCATAAACTCACTCCATAAGCCATAAGCTGACGAGCCGCCTCCAACACAATTTAAAAGTTTAACCTTCTTTGGAATTTTACCAAATTCATCAATCATTTGTTTTTTCAATTCTCTAGAAATTTGTGCAGTAGACCAACCACAAATCTTGACGAAAATTTTTGCAGAAACTGTTGATCCGACTCCTAAATGAACTTTCTCATGATTGGCTACCCAATATCTCATCACCTCAGAGACAGCATCAACCAAAGTCTGACTACCCGTATAAACAGGCACAACCTCAGCACCATTTTTTATCATCGCATCCACATTCGGCTTTTGACGCTGAACGTCTCGAAACCCCATAAATACTTTGCATTTTAAACCAAAATGTTTAGCAGCAATGGAAAACATTTTACCATTATAACCGGCCCCCGTGTCGGTCACGAGATATCGTTTATTCATTTTTTTACAAAGCATTGCAGCAGTGATTGCTCCGTAAATTTTATGCGCACCACCACGAGCAGCAGAAACAACCTTGGCATATATTTGAGCGCCACCTAAATGATTAGTTAAATTATTTAACTTAATAAAAGGAGTAGGGCCATTATGAACCCAATTATTGTAATAATAATCCCTTTCAGCTAAAAATTTTTTATCTTTTCTCAGTTTTTCAAATTTTATTGTTAAATCATCTATAGGTTTCCGCAATGTTTCAGGTATGTAAGATCCACCAAATTTACCACCCCAAAATCCATGTTTGTCATGTTGATCTATTAAAGGAATATTTTTTTTAAGCTTCATCGTTTAAATTTTTAATCTTGTTTAAGAAAATTTCTATTTTGGAAATATCTTTTAATCCAGAAGTTTCTAATCCTCCAGATATATCAATAATATCTGCTATTTTTTTAAAATTTTCAAGATTATCATTGATTTGAATATTGCCTGCTAGCATCACTTCTTTGTCTAACTTAATATTTTTAATCAATGAATGATTAAAAGACACGCTTTTTTCATATCCTTTGCTATCAAATAAATAAATATCAGTAACATTTTTAAATAGCTTGTATTCTTTAACATCTTCAGTTTTTTCAATAGTTAGTGCTGTTATAATCTTTTTATTATATTTATTTTTTATAGATTGAATTTTATTAGGATCACAATTGTAAAGTTGATAATAGTCAAAAGGTAAATCTTTAATTTCTTCAAGTATATTTTGATCAGGGTTTACTAAAACTGCGACATACAAAGATTTTTTTTTATCTATTTTTAATAGTTCTTTAAGTTTTTTTTTATCAACATATCTATTTGATTTTGGATAATTTACAATAAACCCTACAAATTGTGGAGGGTGTTTGTGATTAACCAAATAACTTAAGGTTTTAGAATCAAAGATTCCACAGATCTTAGATTTAAGGATCATTGATTTAGATGATCAATTAATGTTTGAATATTTTTTTTGATGTTACCTTTAGTTATAGGTCTTCCTATAACAAGCCAGTCACTTCCATTTTTATAAGCTTGTTTAGGAGTTAAAACTCTTTTTTGATCATTAACTTTAGAATTAAATCTAATTCCTGGTGTAATTATTTCTTTATTAAATACTTTTTTAACTATATTTACTTCCTGTGCACTACATACTAAAGCATCTAACTTCGCTTTGTTAGCCAATCTAGCTTGATGTAACACTAATTTTTTTACATTTTTATTGAAACCAATTTCTTTTAATGCCTTATTATCTAGAGATGTTAAAACTGTTACTCCAATTAATTTAGTTTTACCCGAAACTTTTTTACAAGCTTTTAAAGTCTCTAATCCAGAATTTATATGAATGGTTAAATAGTTTACTTTTAAATCTTTTATTGCCTTTATTGTTGATACACATGTATTTGGTATATCGTTAAGTTTTAGATCGGCAAAAGTTGTCTTATTTTTTAATTTAGATAAAAAATTTCTACCATTTTTTGAATTTAAAAACTCTAATCCAAATTTATAACCAACTTTTATTTTAGAATTTTTTGTTTGTTTGATTATTTGTTTTACTTTAGAGATTTTAGTACTGTCACAAGCAACAAATATTTTATTCTTTTTCATTATTTAACTTTTTAAACAAGTCTTTAGACATTTTCCATTTGATTGTTCTTTTTTTGGGAACATTAACTTTTGCTCCAGTTTTTGGGTTTCTCCTTATTGATTCTTTTTGAATATTTGTACGAAATGTTCCAAATCCTCTTAATTCAACACCCTCACCTCTTTTTAAACTATTTTTAATCTCGTTAAGAATTATATCTATTAATTTACTTAGATCGCGAGTAAGAAAATTTGGATAAGATTTTTTTATTTGTTTGATAAGCTCTGATTTTACAATAGCCAATTTAGTTTTTTTTTATTTTTTTTTTTTATCTTTTTTTTTTAAATCTTCTGATAAAGATGAAAACGGTAAATTTTTTCCTGAATCTTCAGCTCCATATTTTTTTAAAGCTTCTTTTTTTTCTATTTCCTCTAAAAGTTTAATACTTAAAACCACTTTCCTTTTTTTTATATCTAGCTCAGCAATAGCACAATCAATCCTCTCACCACCGGTAAATCTTGATGATCTTGTGTCAGCAGTATTTATTGCAATATTAGATTTTTTAATAGGTAGGTCCATTTCACATCCTTCAGGTCTTACAATAAGTCCTTTATTATCAGTAGAAATAATTTTAACAGTAATTGTTTGTTTAACTTTTTTCTCCTTAAACCAATCAAAAGGATCTGGTTGAGTCTGACGTACACCAACTCTTATTTTTTGATCTGAAACTTTAATTTCTAAAACTTTAACTTTTATTTTGTCACCTTTTTTATATTTATTTAATTCTTGCTCACCATTATTTGAATAGGTCAAATCATTGCAATGACAAAAAGTGTCTATTTCTAAATCTTCTACTTTTACAAATAATGAATAATCATTTTTACTAACTACTTCACCTTGAACGACTGTGCCAACAGGGAATTTTTTTTCAAAAACTTCAAATGGATTTTCTAATGTTAATTTATGAGATATTGCAACTCTTCTTTTTTCTTTATCTATTTCAGTTATAACACAATTTATTATATCGTTTACTTTAAACATTTTTTTAGCAGAAATGTTTTTTTTATTCCAACTTAGTTCAGAGGAATGTAAAAGTGTCGTTAGACCTGGTTCTAATTCGCAGAATGCTCCAAAGTCCATAATCTTTACTACCTTAACTTTGTAAACTTTATTTAATTCATAGTTTTCTATATGTTCAAACGGATCTGGCGATAATTGCTTAACCGAACAGCCAACTTGTAATTTTTCTTTATCTACAGAAATTACTTTAAGGTCATGTTTTTCTCCAATATTAAACACTTCATCAGGATGATTAACTCTTGAGTAAGAAATTTCTTGTAAATGTACTAAAACATCGAGTTCACCATTTACATTAAAAAAACATCCAAAAGAACTGTAACCTTTGACTTCAGCATTTTTTATAATATCGCCGACTTTATATTTTTCTATAATTTTTGCTTTATCCTCTTTTTTGGAAAAAGAAATAATTTCTCTTCTAGAACAGCAAGCGTTGCCCCTAACGCGATCTAATTTAATTAAAGCAAACTTTTGTGGTTCGTTCATTAAATGACTTATATCTTTTAAAGGTTTATCACTTATTTGTGATCCTGGTAGAAACATTAGTGAACCAGTTTCTATATGTTCTACAATACATCCACCTTTGCACTTAGATGTAATTTTACCCATTACAGGTTCTTTTTTTTCATAAGCTTCAACTAGTTTATCCCAACCTTTGATTTTTTGAGCTTTATTAGCAGAAACTATCACTTCACCATTTTTGTCTTCTATTTTTTCTAATAATACAGAAATAGTTTCTCCTAGTTTAATTTTTTCTCCAAGTCCCATGCTCTTTAGTTCATTAATATCAAGCACAGGTTCACTTTTTAAACCTTCTATAAAAAGAAATACAAATTTATCTGTGATTTTATTTATTTTTCCTTCAATAATTTTCCCTTCTTCAATTTCGATTTTTGATAGTTGAGAATTTAATAATTTTTCAAATTCTTTTGTAGCCGGGTTTGATAAATCTTTATAAATTTCCATTAATTATTTAGTTTTCTATCTATAATTTTTTTTATTTTTAAAAAACACGCTCTTTTAGATAAATTTGAGGTGTTAATCAATATAGAATCTTTAGTTTTTTTTAATGGCGAGATTCTTCGATTAAAGTCACTTTTATCACGCCTTTTAATACTTTTTAGAACTTCATTATAAGTAATTTTTTTATTTAATTTTTTTAATTCATTATATCTCCTTAAAGTTCTAGTTTTTAAATTAGCAGTTATAAAAAACTTAAAATCAGCATCTGGAATAATTTTGTAGGTAATATCTCGACCATCAAGACAAGAGCCATTGAATTTTTTTGGGGGATTATAAGCAAAGTTAATTTGAAAAGAATGTACTAATTTTCTTATATTTTTATTTTTTGCTAAAAGAGAAGCTTCTGTGCCAATTTTATCAGATAATAAATTTTTATTTTGAAGTTTTTTTAAATTTAAATTTTTAATTTTTTTTTTAATAAATTTTTTGTTATATTTTTTTTTCTTATTTATTTTAATATAGGCTATCATTCTATAAATCTTTCCAGTGTCTAAATATAAAAGATTATAATGTTTTGATATTGATTTACCCAAAGTTCCAGCTCCTGCTGCCGCAGGAGAGTCAATTGCAATTTTTATAATATTTTTTCTTTGTTTCATTTTTTTAATATATCAAGAGTTTTTAAAAATGATGGGAAAGATGTTTTAATAGAATCCTTGTCATGTATATGCCATATACCTCCAAAAGATAATGCTCCAATAACACTTGTCATAAAAATTCTATGATCTTTTAGATAGTTTTTAATTATTATTTTTTTAGTAATTTCTAATTTTGGATTTCCAAATATTTTAATTGAATTTTTTGTTGTAATTATTTTTATTCCCATCATTTTTAAAATTTTTGCACCCCATTTTAATCTTGGACTTTCTTTTTTATTAAGTTCTTCTAAATTTTTAAAAAAAGAAACTCCTTTTGCTTTTGCTGCTATTAAGAAAATGACTAAAAACTCATCAATAGCACTACTATTTAATTTTGAAGGACAATTTAGAGATTTTAGTATTTTTGGACTTTTAACTATAATATTAGCAATTGGTTCTCCATTATAAATTCTTTTTTTTTCAAAAGAAATTTTAACTCCCATTTTTTTAAGTATAGTAAGCATTCCTACTCTTGAAGGATTAATATTAACATCTCTTATTGTTAGTTGAGATTTTTTAGAAAGTACAGTTAGAGCAATAAAAAAAGCACTTGAACTTATGTCAGAAGGAATTTTATAATTTATAGGATTTATTTTTTTTACCTTATTTACTTCTATTAAATCAAAATTTTTTTTTCTTTTTATTTTTATTGGTAATTTTAAGTGTTTAAATAAAAGTTCTGTATGATTTCTAGATTTTTTTGCTTTTATAATAGTTTTTCCATTAGTTTTTATCCCAGCCAAAATTACACTACTTTTGCATTGTGCAGAGCCTTTATTTTCATAAAAGTTTATTGGTTTTAATTTTTTTGAGCCTTTAATTATTAGAGGTAAACCATAATTTTTATTAAGCTTAAATGTCGCTCCAAATTTACTTAATGGATCAGCGATTCTTTTAAAATCTCGTTTTGATAAACTTTTATCACCTATCATTTTAATTGGTACTGGGGCATCAATTAAAAGCCCAAGAATTAATCTACCTAGTGTTCCTGAATTTTTTGCGTTTATAACAATGTTTTTTTTATATTTATATCCATTGATGCCAACTCCAAAAATTTTACAAGTTTGATTATTAAAAACAACTTTTACTCCAAGTTTTTTTACAGTCTGTATAGCTGCCAAAACATCTTTAGACATTAGTAAATTTTGTGCGGTAGAAATACCCTTTGAAAGAGATGAAATTAGTACCCATCTGATACTCAGGCTTTTATCTCCAGGTATTGAAATTTTTTTATTAAAATTCTCTATTTTTTTTTTAAAAATAATTTTATTAGGCATTAACAACTAATTAAATTTAAAACTATTACCAAAATATGCATTTTTAGCGTTAATATCTTTAACAAGATTTGAAGGGGTATCCTGAGCGATTACTTTACAATTACTTAAAATCATAGCCACATCTACACAAGCTAATAAATCTCTTGCCTGATGATCACAAATACAAATAGTTATTTGATTTTCTTCTTGTAAATTAACAATTATTTCTTGTAACATCTTAATTGTTAATACGTCTAAAGCTGCAAAACATTCATCTAAGAGTAATACTTTTGGATTGCTTAAAAGAGATAAAGAAATTACTAGTTTCTTTTTTTGTCCTCCAGATAAAAACTTTGCTTTTATATTTTTAACGTTCTCTAGTTCAAATTTTGCAAGTAAATAGTCAATTCTTTCTTGTCTTAAATTTTTATTTTCTATAACAATTTCACTGATAGCTTTTAGATTATCTTGAAGTGTTAAATCATTAAAAAAACCACCATATTGAGGAACATACCCAACTTTAAATTTTTTAGACCTTAAATAAATAGGATATCCTGTTACATCTTGTCCATTTATTTTTATTTTTCCATATTTTGGAGTGATTAATCCTGTAATAAGATTAAAAATTGTTGATTTACCTACGCCATTTGGACCAAGCATACCAAAAATTTGACCTTCATTAATTTTAAAGCTTATATTGTCTAAAATTAGTCTGTTTCCGTATGAAAGAGAAACATTTTCAAATTCAATAATAGAATTTTTTTTTTTAAAAGATTTTATTCTAAATTTTTTTATTATTGCCATTTTTTATTTTAAAGATTTAAATTTAATTTTTTTATCTTCTTCATACATGAAAATCTTTATATCTTTTGTTTCAATATTCATTTCAATTACATCTGCTTTAAGAGAACTTTCATTGTTTTCTAAAATTACATTTCTTGAAATTATCAATAAATTTTTTTCTAATGAAAAATCAAGATATTCTCCTTTTATTTTATTATCTAAATAAGAAATTATTACATTTTTAGAAAAAATAGTATCATAATTATCGATATTATATTTACCAAAGTCTGATGATATCTCTATGAGATTATAATTAACTAAGTTTATATTAGCTTTTACAGACGTGAGATAAATATAATTATTATTATTTTGATCAATTACCCCTTTAGATGCATTTAAACTGTATACATTTCCTTTTGAATCTTTGGATGTATAATTAACATCTTTTATTAAATTAGAACTTTCAATTTTTTCTTCGATTTTTTCTGCTTCTTGAATTTCCTCAGCTTCTTGCTTAATTAATTGTTCTTTATTGGTAAATTTAAAAAAAATTAATATTAAAAAAATTAAAAAAGATGTTATTAAAAATATTCTTAAAACAAAATTTTTTTGCATTTATGATATATTAGATTGTAATATATTGTGAATATGTAAAACACCTATCGTTTTAAGCTTATTTTTTTTGTTATAAACACATAAAGATGTAATTTTTTTAATGTTCATTAAAGAAAGTGCTTTAGCAGCCAACTCATTTTTATCAATTCCTATTGGATTTTTAGTCATAATTTCTTTTACTAACGTAGTATGTAAATCTGGTTTTTTTTGAGTAAATCTTCTTAATTCTCCATCAGTAATAATTCCTTTGGTTAATTTTTTTTTATCTCTAACAAGTAAAAAACCTAATTTTTTTGAACTCAATGTCTTTAATGCTTCTTTCATTTTTACATTTTCATTTACAAATGGAATAGCATTGTTTTTAAGCATTATATCTTCTACTGTTTTTAATTGTGCACCCAACGTACCAGCTGGATGTAGGCGTGAAAAATCTTTTTTATTAAACTTTCTTTGTTTCATCGTAGCAATAGCTAAAGCATCACCTAAGGATAATTGAGATATTGTGCTCGATGTAGGAATAATACCACCTGCTTCTGTTACTTTAGGTATTAATAATTTAATATCTGAAGATTTATAAAGAACAGAGTCTTTTTTAGAAACGATACCAATAAGCAAAATTTTATTTCTATTTGCATATTGAATGATATTTTTTAGTTCACTTGTTTCACCTGAATTACTAATCAAAATTAAAATATCTTTTTTTGATATACTTCCTAAATCTCCATGAGATGAGTCGTTTGCAGATAAATAAAATGAAGGAGTACCAACTGATGATAAAGTTGCTGCTATTTTATTTGCAATCAAACCACTTTTTCCAACACCACATAAAATTACTTTTGATTTACATTTTAATATTTGTTCAACTGCCAAATTAAACGAATTATCAAAACTTTTTTTTAGTTTAGTTAATGCTTTAATTTCTAAATCAATTACTTCTTTTGCGATTTTTATAAAATTTTTTTTTTTCATTTAATGAGACCAAATATCATCTTTAAATAGTGCTAAATCAAGTTCAACTCTGGTTTTTAAAAATTTAAGACAATCTTTGTATAAATCAATTCTTTTTTCTCTTTGTAAAATTTTATTTAATTCTTCATGAATTTTATGAAGATAAATTACATCATTTGCACAATACCTAAGTTGACCGGGTGAAAGCTCTCCACCAAAATCTGATGTTTGAAATTGTTTACTAACATCAACATTAGCAAACTCTTTAATTAGCGTTTTCAAAGAATGGTTGTCTGAAAAAGTTCTTCCTAGCTTCGATTGTATCTTGGTACATTCAATATTATTGACGTCAGTTTTTAGATAATATTTAATGTGTGCTAAGTCGCTTCGGGCAAAATGGAAGATCTTTTTAATACTTTCATCAGTTAAAATTCTAATTAAATTAGCTGCGTTGTAATTATTTCTATCAAATTGAACTATGTGAGCATCAGAATTACCTGATGAAACTTGTACTAAACACAAAGGGTCTCGTCTGACATTTAGACCCATAAATTCTCCATCAACAGCTATTACATTGCCTAAATTCAAATCATCTGGTAAATCATTTTTGTGAAGTTTGATATCAATATTCATTTTTAAATCATATATATATGAAAGAAAAAAATTGTCTAATTTTTGGTGGAAGTGGACAAATAGGACGACATCTTATTAGAAAGTTAACTAAAAATAACTATAGAGTAACTGTAGTCACAAGAAATATCCATCAAAAGGGCCATATTATTAAAACTCAAGGAAATGCAGGTTATATTAGTATTGTAGAAGCAAATATCTTTGATGAAATAAAAATAAGAAAACTTTTTGAAAATGCAGATATTTGTATAAATTTGGTTGGAATTTTATATGAGAAGAAAGGTAATACATTTAAAAATATTCATACTTTATTTCCTTCAATTTTAGCAAAACTTTGTAAACAATATAATTTAAAACATTTTATTCATTTATCTGCATTAGGAATAAACGAAGCTGTAGATTCTAAATATGCAATTAGTAAATTAAATGGTGAAAAGGAAATATTAAAAAATTTTCCATTATCAACAATTTTAAGACCATCAGTGATTTATTCTGTTGATGATAATTTTACTACTAATTTTATGACTTTGCTAAATAGATTACCTATGTTTCCATTATATTATTTTGGTAGAACTAAGTTTATGCCAATTCACTCTTCAGACTTAGTTGAGGTAATATTCTATATTATTTCAAAAAATATTTATTCACAAATTATTGAATGTGTTGGATCTGAAACAATTTCATTTAGAGAAATTATAGAAAAATTACTTTTTTTGATTGATAAAAAGAGGCTTTTGATACCTATTCCTTTATTTCTAGGAAAATTATCTGCAAAAATTTTTCAAATATTTCCAAAACCTTTGCTGACTGAAGATCAACTAAAGCTTTTAAAATACGATAATGTAATATCTGGAAACTATAAAACTAATTTAGATATTAATTGTCCATCAAAATGTTTTTTTGAAGAGGAAGTTGAAAAATATTGTTATATGTGGAGAGAGGGTGGCCAATTTTCAAAGCATAATATCTTAAAGAAAGAAAAAAAGTAATAAATTTTTTAGATTTTAAAGTTAAGCAGATTTAATTTTTTTCTCAATAAATTCTGGAACCTCATCACTTTTATTAACAATATCTTCTTTTTTTCCTTTTGGTTGCCATACTAATCCCATATGATAAAGACAGTAACTATATTTTGGAATTGTATCTCTTCCACAAAAGAAAGATCCAGGTACATTTGGGTGACCTTCTTTACCTTGATCTTCGTGTATCATGTATTTACAAGTGGTTTCTGTAAGTTCTTCAAGACTTAAAAGTTTTGCAGGACCTAACTGATCTAGCATTGATTTATTTAAAACAAATTTACTTCTACGTCCTCTTTTTGGTTTAATATTTTTATTACTTATAGAATTTTTAATATTTTCATTAGAAGCTGCAGTCCTTGTTTTAATTTTTGCTGATAAGTTTAATCTGTGAGCTTTTCCTTGCGCGTGCCCCTCTAAAATTTAGAGGGGCAAAATGCGCCCAATGACGGCATTACGTGAGATGCCGCCTATAATCTCCGCTATTTGCGAGGCAGTGTTTCCTTTGCCCCACAACTCTTTAAGTTTTGTCACCTTTTCTTCTGTCCAGCTCATAAATAACTATATAATGTGTTAATAAGTTATAGAAACACAATATACTGATATAAATTTTAAATAAACAAGCAATTATTTAGAGTTATCAACATTAATTAAGTTAAATTAATTAGTTATGTATTCAATCCTAACTTGTATTTAATAATTTAATTTATACAAAGTTTTAGAAATAAAATAATTATGAGTTATTTAGTAAAAAATTATAATAGAAAAAAAATTTCATTTAAAAGTGGAAAGGGTAGTTATCTTTATACTACTAAAGGATCTAAATATTTAGATTTTTGTTCCGGGATAGCCGTAACAAGTTTGGGACATGCTAATCCTCAATTAATAAAGGCACTTAATAATCAAGCTAAGAAAGTTTGGCACGTATCCAACGCATTTATAATACCAGAAGGTGAAGAATTAGCTAAAAAATTAGTTCAAAAGACATTTGCTGATAAAGTTATTTTTAGCAATAGTGGAGTAGAGGCAACTGAGGCAGCAATTAAAGTAGCTAAAAGATATTTCTACTCAATAGGAAAACCTTACAAAAATAGAATACTATGTATCAAAAACTCATTTCACGGAAGAACTTTAGCAACTATTTACGCTAGTGGTTCAAAAAAAATGACTGAGGGTTTTTTACCTAAAATTTCGGGTTTTGATCATATTGAATTTAAAGACTCACAACCAAGATTTCCAAATATTAGAAAAAGAATAAAGAAAACTACTGCTGCGATTATGGTAGAGACTATATTGGGTGAAGGAGGTATTAAGCCGATACCTGATAAATGTCTTAAATATTTACGAAAAATTTGTAATGAAAAAAAAATATTGTTAATTTTAGATGAAGTTCAAAGTGGAGTGGGTCGTAGTGGTGATTTTTTCGCATTTGAACAGTCAAAAGTAAAACCAGATATTGTGCCTATAGCAAAAGGTATTGGTGGTGGCTTTCCGATTGGTGTAGTTTTAATGACCAATAAAGTTGCAAATGCTATGAAACCAGGTAGCCACGGATCAACTTTTGGAGGAAATCCATTAGCTATGAAGGTAGGAAGTAAAGTAATGGATATAATTTCAAAAAAAAGTTTTTTAAATAATGTAAAAAAGAATTCGAAATATTTTCATAATCAATTAAATAATCTTAAAAAAAAATTTCCAAAAATTATAAAAGAAATACGAGGTAGAGGCTATTTAATTGGTATCCAACTTTTTAAAGATCAAACAAGTTTTATAAAAGCTTTAATGAAAAATAAGTTATTAACAATTAGAGCAGCCGAGAATGTAATTAGAATTTTACCTCCGCTTAACGTAAAAAAAAATGAAATAGATCAAGCAATCAAGATCATAAGTAAAGTTTGCTTAAAATATAAATAAATGAAAAATTTCATAAATTTAAAAGATATACCCGCAGCTGATTTAAGAAAAATATTAAACGATGCTAAAAAAAGAAAAAATAAAAGAAAAAAGTTAAGTACTCTTGAAGTTGATAAAGATCAACCTTTAAAAGGAAAACTTCTTATTCAAATGTATGAAAAGCAAAGCTCTAGAACTCGTTTAAGCTTTCATATTGCAATTAATCAACTAGGAGCAGGATCAATAACCATCAAAGCAAGTGAATTACACTTGGGAAAAGGGGAAGAAAGTCTTGTAGACACCGCAAAAATTTTATCAACTTATGGTGATGGATTTTTACTTAGGACAGATAGTGATAAAAAAATTGAGGATTTTAGTAAAAATTTAACTATCCCAATTGTAAACTTATTAAGTCCAAGCTCTCATCCTTGTCAAGTACTCTCGGATATATTTACTGTTGAGGAAATAAAGAAGAAATCAATATCTAAATTAAATATATGCTGGATAGGTGATTGTAATAATGTTTTAAATTCATTAATTGCAGCGTCAGTAAAATTTAAATTTAATTTAAATATTGGTTGTCCTAAGAATTATAGACCTCCAAAGTTTGTAATGGATTGGGTTAAAAAAAACAAAAGAAAGATTAATATTTTTAATGATCCAAAAAAAGCAGTAAAAAATGCCGATGTAGTATTTTCTGATAAAGTAGTTTCTATCAATGATAAAGGTAATAAAGCAAAAAAAATTAAAGATTTTAAAAACTATAGAATCAATCAAAATTTAATGAAAGTTACTCGACCACAAAGTATTTTCTTGCATTGTTTACCTAGAGGAAATGAAGTTTCAGAAGATGTTTTTTTAGGAAAACAATCTAGAGTTTGGCAACAAGCTCTTAATAGAGTTCATGTTCAAAAAGGAATTTTATTATATATTTTTAACAAATTAAGGTAATGGTTTGGGATTATCGCTATTTTGATTTAAATACAAAATTACGGATGCTCTATCTTTTTCAGATTTGATTCCAGCAAAACCCATCTTATTATTAGGTATCCATTTTGATGGTTTAATTAAAAAACCATTCATTTCTTCCCAACTCCATTCTTTTCCGTAAGACGTTAAAGCTTTAGAATATTTATAATCAGCTATTGAGCCAACTTTTCTAAACATAACGTTCCATAACGCTGGTCCAATTTTATTTCCACCACCTTGTTTAATACTGTGGCAACTTTTACATTTTTTGAAGACTTTCTCTCCTGTTGCAACATCTCCCATTGTCATAAAAGCAGTAATATTAATTTTTTCTTCAGTTGTTTCTGTACTAGTAGTACTTGTTTGTTCTATATCAACAGCATAACCAGGTGTTTTTGGTTTTTCTACGTGAAAGATAATATCTGAAACCTTATCAATACCAATTACAAGAATAACCACCATTAATACTGCAGCAATTATCTTATTTATTTCAAAAGAATCCATTTTATAAAAATTTGTTTTGAACGTATAACATTATAAATAATAAATTGCTTATATTTTATGCACAATTTTGTCTCTGTTTATATTGTAATTAGAAATAAAAAAGATCAATGAAAACATTAGTTATAATTCCTTCTAGATTAACGGCAATGAGGTTACCAGGTAAACCTTTGTTAAAAATTAATGGTTTATCAATTATTTCTCACGTTTTTAGAAAAGCAGAGGAAGCAAATATTGGCGAAGTATTTGTAGCTACCGAAGATCAAGAAATAATTGAAGATGTTAAACAAAATGGTGGTCAAGCAATTTTAACTAGCAATAAGCACAAAACAGGAACAGATAGAATTTATGAAGCTATACAAAAACTTGGTAGATCAGATATAGATTACATAATGAATCTTCAAGGTGATGAACCTTTAATGAATATAGAAGATATTAAAAATTTAAATAATAAAATGATTCAAACCAAATCTAAATTAGGTACTCTAGCTTCAAGTATTTCTGATAATAAACTGTTTAATAATCAAAATGTAGTTAAAGTTATAACTAAAGAAAGTTTAGATAATTCTGAATTTCCAGAAGCTTTAGATTTTATGAGAAAAACTTTGAATGTAAGTAAAAACATTTATCATCATTTAGGTATTTATTGTTATCAATTAGAAACACTTAAAAACTTTGTTTCTTACAATCAATCTTCTAATGAAATAAAACATAAACTTGAACAACTAAGAGCTTTAGATAACAATATAATGATTAATGTTGCTCTAGCAAAATCGTCACCTATAGGAGTAGATACAAAAGAGGATTTTGTGGCTATAAAAAAAATAATGGAATATAAAACCTGATGAGTAAAATTTATTTTCAAGGTACTTTTGGTGCATATTCACATTTGGCAGCTTTATCAATAGATCCAAAGGCTGATATTATTCCGTGCAAAACATTTGATGAATGTTTTTCTGAAGCTTTGAAAGATTCAAGTTCTAAAATAATAATACCTGAGTCTAATAGAATTACAGGAAATATTGGAATAGAATATCTAATTTTTAAATATAGATTGAATATTTATTCAGAATATTTTCAAAAAATTGAACATAATTTGTTAGCAATACCTGGAACAAAAATTTCTGATATTAAGAAAGTGTATTCTCACTCTCAAGCTTTATCACAGTGTTCGAACTTTATTAAAAAACATAATTTAATTGAGAATGTAAGAGCAGATACAGCTGGTTCAGCTGAGATGGTTTCAAAAAACAAAGATAAAAAAGATGCTGCGATTGCGTCTACATTGAGTGCAGAGACTTATGGTTTAGAAATTATAAAAAAAAATATTGAAAATGAAAAAGGCAATCTTACAAGATTTTTGATAATGGGAAAAAATATTTTACAACCTGAATTTGGTAATAAAAAATATATTACATCTTTTTTGTTTAAGTTAAAAAGTAAACCAGCTGCATTATATCAATCTTTAGGTGGATTTGCTATTAATGGAGTTAATTTAACAAAATTACAAAGTTATCCTGAAAAAAATACATTCGACTCTTTCTTTTTTTTATGTGATCTCGATGGCCATATAGAAGATCCAAAAGTTCAAAAATCTTTAGAAGAATTAGGATTACATTGTGAAGATTTTCACGTCCTAGGTGTTTTCGAAGCTGACAAAATAAGAGAAAAATAAATTTCAATCTTTTCTTGTAGATTAGAAATTATTACTGCTATAATAGTTTTGGAGGCTAGAGGTGGATGCTGCTTGAACCCGACCAGATCTTAACGGAAGCAGTCGTAGAGACAGTTATTCAGGTTCTAGTCTCCTAAGGATAAAAAATGAATAGAAATTCAAAAGTGTTAGCGTTAAAGTACAGACCACAGACTTTTGATCAATTAATTGGTCAAGATGTTGTTTCAGAAACTATCGTTAATTCAATTAAAGCAAATAAAGTTCCAAATGCTTATCTTTTTACCGGGATTAGAGGGATTGGTAAAACTACTATTGCAAGAATAATTGCTAAATCATTGAATTGTTTAAATGGTATAGAAAATTTATGTAAAGATAAACTATGCGCAAACTGTGATGCAATTACTAACTCAAGTCATATAGATGTTTTGGAAATGGATGCTGCTAGTAAGACAGGTGTTGATGATGTTAGGGATTTAATTGAATTTTCTAGATATGGACCAACTTCATCTAAATATAAAATATTTATAATTGACGAAGTTCATATGTTGAGTAAGCAAGCATTTAATGCTTTACTTAAAACACTTGAAGAACCACCTGAGTATTTAAAATTTATTTTTGCAACAACTGAAATTAAAAAGATTCCAATTACTGTAGTTTCTAGATGCCAAAGATTTGATTTATCACGGATTAAATCATCTGAATTATTTGATTTTATTAAGAAAGTCAAAGATAAAGAAAAAGGCAATGTTTCTGATGAAGCTATAAGATTAATTGTTAAAATATCCGAAGGCTCTGTAAGAGATGCTCTATCTTTACTTGATCGAGGATTATTAAGTTTAGATTATGATAAAGAACTTGATTTAAGTGCCGCACAAAAAATTTTTGGATATTTTGATAAATCTCAACTGATTGATATTTTTAAATTAATTTTAGAAGGAGATGAAAAAAAAGTTATAACAATTTATAGAAAAATTTATGATCAAGGAGTTGAGCCCAAAGTTTTTATTAATGATTTTTTAGAATTACTTTATTATTTTAAAAATATTAATTCATTAAATTTAGAAAGTACAAACTTTTCTCTAAATGATGATGAATTTTCAAAAATAAAAGAAATTTCTAATAACTTAGAAAGTCAAATACTAATATTATTTTGGCAATTTACTATAAAAACACTTGAGGAGTTAGATATAGTTTCTAATCAAAATCTATCAATTGAAATGTTTTTAATTAGACTAATGCATCTTAAATCTTTAAAATTTAAACAAGATTTATCTGATGATAATAATTTATTTCAATCGATAGAAAAAAATAAAAAAGAAAAAAATATATTATCTGAATTAAAAGGTGAAGTTATTAATCAAATTAAAAATGTAACTCAAGAAAAAACAATTAAACCTAAAATTGATAAAGAAATTAAAGCTGAAGGAAAAGTTTCAATAAATTCTTTTGATCAACTTTTAAATATTTGTAATGAAAAAAAAGAAATTAAACTTAAATATGAATTAGAAAAAAATGTAAATCTTGTACGTTTTGAAAAAAATAGAATAGAAATATCTTTTAATGATAATTTAGATAAGAATTTTGTAAAAGATTTGTCTCTAAAACTTTTTGAATGGACAAACGAAAGATGGATAATAACATTTAGCAAAATGAAAGGTGAATTATCAATTAAAGATAAAGAAAAAAATAAAAAAAATGAACTAATTAAAAATGCAAAAGAAACAAAATTATATAAAAACATGATAGAAATATTTCCAGATGCTAATTTGATTGATGTTACTTCATCTAAAAAAAAGGATTAAATGACCGATTTTACAAAAATAATAGATAAAGCTAAAGAACTTGAAGCAAAAATGAAAGAAAGTCAGGAAAATATAAAAAAAATTAGAGTAGAAGGTGTATCTGGTGCAAACTCAGTTAAAGTAATATTAGATGGTGAGGGCAATATACAAAAAATAGAAATTTCAGATGAAATATTTAAAGAAAATAAATCAATAGTTGAAGATTTAATTATTGCAGCGCACAATAATGCAAAAGGCCAACTTAAAACTAAAACTACTGAAGAAATTTCAAAAGCAACAGGAGGATTTGGAATTCCTGGATTTAAGTGGCCACTTTAAAAAATAATGCAAAATATAAAAGAGATTGATGATTTAATTAAGTTAATTTCTAAACTTCCTGGGTTAGGTCCAAAATCAGCTAAAAGAATTGTACTTAAATTGATAAATAATAAGGATGAATTAATTAAGCCTATGGCTAATACATTGGCTCAAGTTTATAAAAATGTTACAAGATGTAATTCTTGCGGTTCATTAAAATCAAATCTAAGTGATTGTATAAATTGTGAAAATACTAAGGGGAAATTTAATAAAATTTGTGTTGTTGAAGATATAGCTGACCAATGGTCAATCGAAAATTCAAATATTTTTCAAGGTTATTTTCATATTTTAGGTGGAACTATTTCATCTGTGGGACAAAGAAAAGAAGATCTTTTAATAAATTCTTTAGTAGAAAGAGTGGGTAGAGGCAATATAGAAGAAGTGATACTTGCTTGTAGCAATACAGTTGAAGGACAAACTACAGCATATTACATACAAGATAGTCTTAAGAATACTAAAGCAAAAGTTACAAAGTTAGCACAAGGATTACCGGTTGGTGGTGAAATTGAAAGTTTAGATGATGGAACTTTATTTTCAGCTTTTAAAAATAGATCTAAGATTAATTCTGACTAGCTTTAATTAATATTCTGTTTTTATGTAATAAAGGCTCAGTATATCCGGACGGTTGATCAGTACCTTCAAATATTAAAGAACAAGCTGTTTTAAATGCAATTGAATTTTTAAAATCATCAGACATTTTTTTGTATGCTGGATCTGCCTCATTTTGTTTATCAACAATTTTGGCCATTTCTTTCATAATCTCCATTACTTGGATTTTTGTTGTAACTCCATGGTGTATCCAATTAGCAATGTGCTGAGATGAGATTCTTAGAGTGGCCCTGTCTTCCATAAGTCCAACGTTGTTAATATCAGGAACTTTTGAGCAACCAACTCCTTGATCGATCCATCTTACAACATAACCTAGTAAGGTCTGTGCAGAATTAGATATCTCTGCGTTAATTTCATTAACTGACCAATTAGGTCTATCAGCTATAGGAATACTTAAAAGGTCATCTAATTTAGTTTGTTCACGATCTATAATTTTCTTTTGTTCATCAAATATATTTATTTGATGATAGTGGAGGGCATGTAATGAGGCAGCTGTAGGAGAAGGCACCCACGCACAGTTTGCTCCAGCTTTTAAATGATTAATCTTATCTTTCATCATTTCTTTCATTTTATCTGGCATAGCCCACATACCTTTTCCAATTTGTGCTTTACCAGAAAAACCACATTTTAGACCAATATCAACATTGTTTTTTTCATACGCCATTATCCATTTTGATGATTTCATATCTCCTTTTTTAATCATCGGTCCAGCTTCCATTGATGTATGTATTTCATCTCCAGTTCTATCTAAAAAACCAGTATTAATAAAAAAAACTCTATTTTTTAAAGATCGAATACATTCTTTTAGATTAGATGATGTTCTTCTTTCTTCATCCATGATCCCAATTTTACAAGTATACTTTTCTAATCCAAACAATTCTTCAACTTTAGAAAAAATTAAATCTGTAAATGCACTTTCTTCAGGACCATGCATTTTTGGTTTTACTATGTAAATCGAACCTTTTCTTGAATTTCTTTTTTTTTTTAAATCATGTAGTGCAGCCGCTGTTGTTAGAAATGCGTCCATAATTCCTTCGGGTATCTCACTTCCATCTTTTAAAATAATAGAGGAGTTAGTCATAAGATGACCAACATTTCTTATTAAAAGTAAACTTCTTCCATGTAATTTTAAACCTTTGCCTTCTTTTGAAATATAACTTCTATCTGGATTAAGTTTTCTTTCTAAATTTTTTCCATTTTTTTCAAATTGAATTTTTAAATCGCCCTTCATAAGTCCTAACCAATTTCTATAACAAACAACTTTATCTTCGGAATCTACAGCGGCAACGCTATCTTCGTTATCACAAATAGTTGAAAGAGCGGATTCTGCAATAACATCACTAATTCCAGCTATATCATGTGCAGCACTAAATGCCTTTGGATTAATTATTATTTCAAAATGAAGATTATTATTTTGAATTATAATTGCAGCAGGTTTGTTAGCATCACCCCTATGTCCTATAAATTTATTTTTATTTTTTAATTTATATTCATAATTATCTTTAAGGATAATTAGCTCTTTGTTAACTATTTTTAGACCTGCTATATTCTTCCAGCTTGTTCCTTCAATTGGTATGTGTTTGTCAAAAAATTCTCTTACGTATTTTATTACTTCTTGTCCTCGATTTGGGTCATATCTTTCACTTCCCCCTTCTTCAGACTCAATTATATTTGTTCCATATAAACTATCATATAAACTTACCCATCTTGCATTTGCTGCATTAAGAGTATATCTCGCATTCATTATTGGCACTACCAATTGTGGTCCTGCAATTTTAGCTATCTCATCATCTACATTAGTAGTTTCAATTTTAAAATCTGGTCCTTCATCTTTTAAATAACCAATTTCTTTTAAAAATTTTTTATATTCTTCAATTTTGATTTCATTTCCTTTATTTTTTATATGCCAATTATTAATTTTTTTTTGTAAAATTTCTCTTATTTCAATTAATTTTTTGTTTTTTGGAGCTAATTCATGAACTGTTTTATCGAAACCTGACCAAAATCTTTCAGGTGAAATATTGGTATCCTTTAATAATTCATTATTTACAAAAGATAATAGTTCTTTTGAAACTTTTAAATTATTTACGATCAGGTAATTTTTTTTCATTGGAGCTTTTGTAAAACTCCAATAAAATTAAGTCAAATAATTAATAGAAGCATTGACATTTTATTGTCATTTTTCATACTTATACAATATTTATATATAAAATGAAAAATTATCTAAATTTTGAAACTGAAATAAAAGATATAGAAACTGAAATAGAAAAACTTAAAGATCCTTATAATCAAACTGGACTTTCTGAGGTAGACACGCAAAAAATTTCTGAAACACAAAATGAATTAGATGAAAAATTAAAAATTATATATTCAAATTTAGATCCTTGGCAAATTACCATGGTAGCAAGACATGAGGACAGACCTAAATCAAAATTTTTCATTGATAATTTATTTGAAGATTTTATTCCATTGTCTGGAGACAGGCATTATGGGGATGATAAATCAGTTTTGACTGGATTTGCTAAATTTAATAGTCATTCAGTTTTAGTTATAGGTCAAGAAAAAGGAGATGATTTAGATTCTAGAATTGAAAGAAATTTTGGTATGATGAGACCTGAGGGCTATAGAAAAACCATACGTTTAATGGAATTGGCTGACAAATTTAATATACCTGTCATATCATTTATTGATACACCAGGAGCTTATCCAGGTGTAGGAGCAGAAGAGAGAGGTCAAGCAGAAGCGATTGCAAAATCAATTGAATGTTGCATGAAATTAAAAGTTCCTACTATAGCAATTATTATAGGCGAAGGTGGATCAGGAGGAGCAATTGCTTTGGCATCTTCAAATAAAGTTATTATGTTAGAAAATGCAATTTATTCTGTTATTTCACCAGAAGGATGTGCAACAATTTTATGGAGAGATCCAAAAAAAATGCTTGATGCAGCTAAAGCAATGAAACTTTCAGCAAAAGATTTATTAGATTTTAAAATAATTGACGAAATAATACCCGAGCCACTTGGTGGTGCACATAGAGATAGAAATTTAATGTTACAAAATCTTAAGAATTCAATAAATAAAAATTTAGATGACTTTAAATTAATGTCTCCTGAAGAAATATTTAATAATAGAAAAAATAAATTTTTAAGAATTGGAAGAAATAAAGGTTTCATTAATAATCTAGATGATTTGAGTTCTTTTAAAATAAAAAGTAGTAATTTTTATCAAATTTTTAAATTTAAAAAAACTTTAATACTTGGAATTGGATTTGCGTTAATAATTCTAGCAATATTAATGTATTTTTTATAAAGCTCCGCAACAACGTTTATATTTTTTTCCTGATCCACAAGGACAAGGTTCATTTCTGCTTATCTTTTTATTAATATTTTTTGGATCTATTTTTGTTTTTTTTAATTGATCTTTATTTTTTGAAGGAGTTTGTATAAAAGTTAAATTCATTAAAATTGTGATAAAATCTAATTTTAATTTATTTAATAAATTTTCAAATAAATAAAAAGCTTCTTTTTTATACTCTATTAAAGGATCTCTTTGTCCATATGATCTTAATCCTATTACTTGTCTTAATTGTTCTAAATATTGAATATGTGATTTCCAATTTAAATCAATTGTTTGTAAAAAAATTCTTTTTTCTATTTCTTTTGATTGATCCTCACCCAAAAGTTTTATTCTTTCTTCTCTCGTTTTTTTAAATTTATTATCTAATTTTTCTCTAAATTCTTTATCATTAGAAGAATTTAGTTGTTTTAATTCAGATTCTATTAAATTTTTACCCAAAATTGACTTAAGTTTATTGTCAAAATCAGAGTTTTTAGGATTAGATTTTTTTTGTATTTTTAATTTAATTAAATTTTCAATTTCTTCTTTTAAAAAATCTTCAGAATATTGAAAAATTTTGTCACTATTCATTGCATCATTTCTCTGTGAAAAGATTACATATCTTTGATCATTAAGAACATTATCAAATTTTATCAATGTTTTTCTAATATCAAAGTTTCTTGCTTCAACTTTCTGTTGAGCTCTCTCTAAAGCTTTATTAATCCAAGGGTGATCAATACTTTCTCCATCTTTTAGTCCAAGTTTTTCTAAAATATTATTCATAGATTCTGAACCAAAAATTCTCATTAAATCATCTTCAAGACTTACATAAAAAATTGAATTTCCTTCATCACCCTGACGTCCAGACCTTCCTCTAGCTTGATTGTCTACTCTACGAGACTCCATCCTTTCTGTTCCAATAACAAATAAACCACCAAGAGATTTAATTTTTTCTTTATTTTCTTTAAGTTGAACATCTGGCATCGATCCTTTTTTTCCACCTAACTGGATGTCAACACCTCGACCAGAAATACTAGTTGTAATTATGACAGAGTCTTTTTTACCAGCATTAGCAATTATTTCAGCTTCATTTTCATGGTTTTTAGCATTTAATACTTGATGTTTAATATTTTCTTTTTTCAATAAATCTGAGTATATCTCAGATTTATTTATACTAGATGTAAAAACTAACAGAGGCTGTCCTTTTGTATGGCATTCTTTTATTTTTAATATTATTGCATTATTTTTTTCATTTTCTGTTCGAAAAATTTGATCATTAAAATCATTTCTTATCATTTTTTTATTTGTTGGAATTACTACTACGGATAAATTGTATATTTCAAAAAATTCTTGAGCCTCAGTTACTGCAGTACCAGTACAACCAGAAATTTTTTTATAAAGCTTAAAATAATTTTGATATGTAATTGATGCCAAAGTTTGATTTTCAACTTTAATGTGAATTCTTTCTTTAGCCTCAAGAGCTTGATGTAATCCATCACCAAACCTTCTACCTTCAAGAATTCTGCCTGTAAGTTCATCAATTATTTTTAATTCATCATCTTGAACAATATAGTCTTTCCCTTTTTCAAATAAATGATTTGCTCTTAAAGCTTGATTGACATGATGAACTAGACTTAAGTTTTCTGGATCATAAAAATTATTATTTTTTAGTATTCCAGCATTTGAAAAAATTTTTTCAACATTATTAATTCCATCGTTAGTTAAAAGAATATTTTTATCTTTTTCATCAATTTCATAATCTTTTTCCTTTAAATTTTTTATTAGTTTATCAATTGAAAGATATTGGGCAGTTCTATCCTCAGCTGCTCCAGAAATTATTAATGGAGTTCTTGCTTCATCAATTAAACATGAGTCTATTTCATCTACAATTGAAAAAAAATGTTCTCTTTGAACCATTTCTTCTCTAGAGTATTTCATGTTATCTCTTAAATAATCAAAACCAAGTTCACTATTGGTTGCATATGTTATGTCACAATTATAATTTTTCTTTCTTTCATTATCATCCTGATCATTATTAATAAAACCTGAAGTGAGTCCTAAAAAATTGTATATCTCACCCATTTCCTGAGAATCTCTTTTAGCTAAATAATCATTAACTGTAACAATGTGAACTCCTTTTTCATTGAGAGCGTTCAAATAAGCAGCAAGAGTAATAGTTAGTGTTTTACCTTCACCTGTTTTCATTTCAGCAATCTTTGCTTCGTGCAAAACTATTCCACCAACTAACTGAACATCAAAATGTCTTTCTTTCCTTTTTCTTCTAGAAGCTTCCCTAACTAATGCAAAAGCTTCAGGAAGTATTTGGTCAAGACTTTCTCCATTTTTAATTTTCTCTTTAAATTCAAGGGTTTTTTTTGGAAACTCTGAATCATCTAAAATTTTTGTAGCTTCTTCTAAAGAATTAATTTTTTTAACAATTTTTGCTATTCTATCTAACTCCCGTTGATTGCTAGATTTTATGAATTTAGAGATAAAGTTAATAGGATTTAGCATTAGTATTTGATTTATTATTTACTTATAACGTTTAATATAATTATTAAATAATTATTTTAAATACTATGGGCATTAATTTTACCAATTTTTTATCTTCAAAATCAAAAAATAAGAGAATGTTAGAATTCCAAGATTTAGACCATATTGATGGAGTATCAATTTCAACAATTAGTGCAAATTTGTATGAAGAACCAAGAGATGATTTAGTAATGTTTTATTTTAGAGATGGAGTGAATTATGCATCATTATATACCCAGTCAAAAATAATATCAGAAAATATAAGATGGAATTTAAATCAAAAAACAAAAAAAATATTTTCATTAATAATAAATACTAGAAACGCTAATTGTTTTACTGGGAAACAAGGTTATAAAAGTTTAGAAAAAATTGCTGAGTTAATCTCTCAACAATTGACAAAAAAACAATTAGAAGATGATGATCAACCAAAAAAAATTAAACCTAAAGAAATAATTTTTGGATGTACAGGTACTATAGGAGAGATTTTTCCAGAAGAAAAAATAAAAAATAATATTCCTGAATTAGTAAATAAAATTAAATATACACAAAATAAATATATATGGATGAAAGCAGCACTTGGTATAATGACAACCGATACTCAACCTAAGATGGCAATGGAAAAATGTTTTATTGGAAATACAGAAATTAAAATATTTGGAGTTGCAAAAGGTTCAGGCATGATACAGCCTAATATGGCAACTACATTAGCATATATTTTTACAGATGCTGATATTTCTAATGATATTTTAAAAAAATTACTTAAAAAAAATATATCAAATACATTTAATGCAATTAGTTGTGATAGCGATACTAGTACAAACGATATGATTTCTATTTTTTCAACTGCAAAATCAAAACACCCAAAAATTAATAATTTAAATGATGAAAAGTTAAAAAATTTTGATAATTCATTAAACAAAGTTTTATTAAATTTAGCAAAAAGGGTAGTCGCGGATGGAGAAGGTGCATCTAAATTTATTACAATTAATGTTCAAAATTGTAAAAATGAAAATGATGCTAAAAAAATTGCTTTCTCGGTTGCTAATTCTCCACTTGTAAAAACTGCTATAGCTGGTGAAGATCCTAACTGGGGTCGAATTATTATGGCAATTGGTAAAGCTGGAGTACAATTTAATCATGATAAACTATCAATAAAATTTGGAAACTTAAATATTATTCAAAATGGAAAAATTTATAATAACTATAATGAAGATGAGGTGTTAGATTATATGAAAAATTATAGCATTGATATTTCAATTGATATTTTAAGTGGATCAAAAAATTTTAAGGTTTACACAATGGATTTAACTAAAAAATATATAGAAATTAATGCAGATTATAGAAGTTAAAATATATTTTATTGAATTTTATTTAAGAGATATTAAATATTAATTATGATCAAGTATAAATTAGTTTGTAAAAATTGTGATCTATCATTTGATAGTTGGTTTGCTTCATCTTTAGAGTATGAAAAACTTAAAAAAAAAAATTTTTTAGGTTGTCATAGATGTAGTTCTAAAAAAGTTGAAAAAACTTTGATGGCACCAAAATTAATTAAAAAATCAGAATTAAAAAATTTTGAACAAAAAAAATTAAAATTTAAAGAAATAAATAAGAAAATTAAGGAATATCAAAAATTTATAAAAAATAATTTTGATTATGTTGGTGAAAATTTTGCATATGAAGCAAGGTCCATTCATTATGGTAATAAAAAAAAGCACAAAGGAATTTATGGAACGGCAACAAACGATGAAATTAAAGAGCTTATAGAAGAGGGTGTAGAAGCAGAATTAATACCATGGATAGAAGATAAAAATAATTAGTTTTTTATAAATTTTGCAATGTAATTAATTGAATTATCTGAACTAATAGACCATTGATCTTTAATTAAATTAAATTTCATACCATCTAAATTATCTATTTTAAGATTATATTTTTTTAAAATTTTAATTAAATCATTAGGTTTTACAAATTTTTCCCAATCATGAGTACCAATCGGAAGCCATTGCAAAATATATTCAGCACCTATGATTGCAAATAAGTAGGATTTTAAAGTTTTATTAATTGTTGCAACAAACATAATACCTCTTTTTTTTAACAGACCACAACATGATTTTAAAAAAGAATCAATATCCTTAACATGTTCAACAATTTCCATATTTAAAATTACATCAAATTTTATATCTGTTTTAAAATTTTCTGGTGAAGTGCATAAATATTTAATATCTAGATTATTTTTTTTTGCATGCAGTTTAGCTACTTCAATATTTTTTTCTGATGCATCTATGCCTATTATTTCAGCTCCTAGTCTATTCATTGGTTCTGATAGTAAACCTCCACCACAACCGATATCTAAAATTTTAACTTTTTCTAATGGTTTTTTTTCATTTTTAATTTTGAAAGTGTTAATTATATTATCTTTAATATATGAAATTCTAATAGGGTTAAATTTGTGTAATGGTTTAAATTTCCCATTGGGATTCCACCATTCTTCAGCAATTCTAGAAAATTTTTCTATTTCTTTTTTATTAATTGTGTTAGTTTTCATTAGTAAGTTGACTTTATATTCAAGATGTATTTTATCAATATATTTTAATTTTTAGAGAATATTTTATCATGAAAATTGTAGTACTTAAATTTGGCGGAACATCAGTAGGCACAATTGAGAAAATCAAAAAAGTTGCTAGCATAATTGGTAATTATAGAAAGAAAAATTACAAAGTAATCGTTGTTTCATCAGCAATGAGGGGTGTGACAAATGATTTGATAAAAAAATCTAGACAAATTAGTAAAAATTTTTCTGAATCTGAATATGATGTTTTAGTATCTTCAGGTGAGCAAGTTGCTTGTTCTTTAATTGCAGGAAGATTGAAGTATAATGGATTTAAATCTAGGTCATGGTTGGGATGGCAAATACCAATTCTTACACAAGGGCCACATAAGAATTCGAGAATTAATCAAATAAATAAAAATAAAATTATTAGTTATCTTAAAGAAGGTGGAATTCCAATTATAACAGGTTTTCAAGGAATGAATAATGATCAAAGAATAACAACTATTGGACGAGGCGGTTCTGATGCAAGTGCTATTATGCTTGCAAAATTTTTTAAAGCTCAAAGATGTGTAATCTATACAGATGTTGAGGGTGTGTATACAACAGATCCAAATAAATTTAATAAAGCAAAAAAAATTAAAGTGATTTCATATGAAGAAATGTTAGAAATGGCCTCTTTAGGTGCTAAAGTAATGCAGCCTGTTTCAATTCAAGATGCCAGATTAAATAGAATTGATATTGAGGTTAAATCTTCGTTTATCAAGAAATCAGGAACATTAATAACAAAAAAATCTAATATTATTAATAGTAAAATTGTTACTGGAATTACTTCAACTTATAATGATTCAAAAGTTACTCTTGTTGGTGTTAAAGATAAGCCAGGAGTTGCAGCGTCTATTTTTAAACCTTTATCAACAAATTCAATAAATGTTGATATGGTGGTTCAAAATATTTCAGCAAATGGGAAAGAAACTGATTTAACTTTTACAATTAAAACTGAGGATTTAAATAAGACTAAAAAAATAATTATAGAGAATAAAAGAATTAAATTTAGAAAGTTATTATTTGATAAAAGAGTTTCTAAAATTTCAATAATTGGTGTTGGAATGATTACCACACCTGGTGTAACTTTTAGAATGTTCCAAGCTTTAGCAAATAAAAAAATTAATATTCAAGTAATTTCTACATCTGAAATTAAGATTTCAGTATTAGTTGATAAAAAAGATACTAAAAAAGCTTTAATAGTTTTACATAAAGAATTTAAACTAAATAAATAAATAAGAAATGAGTATTAGACCATTTAGAGACATAAAAAGAAGAAAAACAAAAGTTATAACAGTAGGTGATGTAAAAATTGGAGGTGATAACCCCATATCTGTTCAATCAATGACTAACACTTTAACTACGGATGTAAAAGCCACTATTAAGCAAATTAATGAAATTCATAGTGAAGGAGCTGATCTTGTGAGAGTTTCTTGTCCAGATGAATCATCATCTAAAGCATTGAAAGAAATTATAAGACACATTGATATACCATTAATTGCAGATATTCACTTTCATTATAAACGAGCAATTGAAGCTGCAGAAAATGGGGCTAGCTGCTTAAGAATAAACCCAGGAAATATTGGTAGTAAAAAAAAAATAAAAGAAGTTATAAAATCAGCAAAAGATAATAATTGTTCTATAAGGATTGGTGTAAATTCAGGATCTTTAGAAAAAGATATTTTAGAAAAATTTAAAGAACCTTGTCCAGAGGCTTTAGTTGAAAGTGCTATTAGAAATATTAAAATTTTAGAGGATGAAGATTTTTTTAATTTAAAAGTAAGTGTTAAATCTTCGGATGTCTTTTTATCTATTGAAGCATATCGTCAACTTTCAAAAGTAACCGACTATCCACTTCATCTTGGTATTACAGAAGCGGGAAGTTTTATTTCTGGAAGTATTAAATCTTCAATAGGACTGGGAACATTACTTCTTAATGGCATAGGTGATACTATTAGAATCTCATTATCAGATAATCCTGTACAAGAGGTAAAAATTGGAAATGAAATATTGAAATCTTTAAATTTACGTAATAGAGGTGTAAGAATTATTTCTTGTCCATCATGCGCTAGACAAGGTTTTCAGGTAATAGAAACAGTTAAAATTTTAGAGGATAAGTTAGCTCACATTAAAACACCCATTACTTTATCTATCATAGGATGTGTTGTTAATGGACCTGGAGAGGCAGCAATGACAGATGTAGGTATTACTGGAGGTAAAAAGGGAAGTAATATGCTTTATCTATCTGGAATTCAGACAGGAAAAGTTTTTACTGATGATATGATAAATAGAGTAGTCAATGAAGTTGAAAAAAAAGCCTCTGAGTTAAAAAATAATTAAAAATGATACCGGGAAAAACAATCGAAGAATTAATTAATAAACATTCTATGTTGGAAAAAGATTTATCCTCTGGAAAAATAGATAAAAAACTTTTTGCAGAAAAATCAAAAGAATATTCAGATTTAAATGAGATTGTTGAGAATGCGAAAAAATATATTTTATATGAAAAAGATAAGTTTGAATTAGAAAAAATTTTAAAAGATCAAAATACAGACGAAGAATTGATTAAAATGGCTCAAATCGAATTAAATAATCTAAATTTACAACATGAGGAAAATGAAAAAAAATTAAAATTATTTTTATTACCAAAAGATGAAGCTGATAAAAAAAATGCAATTATTGAAATAAGAGCAGGCACAGGAGGTCTTGAAGCAAGTTTATTTGCGGCTGATCTTTTTAAGATGTATGAAAAAATAAGTCATAAAAAAAAATGGTCTTTAGAATTAATTTCTATTTCAAGAAGTGAAGCAGGCGGGTTAAAAGAAGTGATTGCTTTGATTAAAGGTAATAATATTTATTCTACTTTAAAATATGAAAGTGGAGTTCATAGAGTTCAAAGAGTTCCAGATACTGAAACTCAAGGAAGAGTTCATACTTCAGCAGCTACAGTTGCTGTATTACCTGAAGCTGAAGAGGTAGATTTAAAAATAAATGAAAGTGATTTGAGAATTGATGTTTTTCGATCAGGTGGTCCAGGTGGTCAATCTGTAAATACTACAGATAGTGCCGTTAGAATTACGCATATTCCAACTGGTTTATCTGTTTCTCAACAGGATGAAAAATCTCAACATAAAAATAAAGCAAAAGGAATGAAAATATTAAGATCGAGACTTTATGAATTAGAGAGATCTAGAATAGATGAAGAAAGATCTCAAGATAGAAAAAGTAAAATTGGAACCGGAGATAGATCTGAAAGAATAAGAACTTATAATTTTCCACAGGGAAGAGTAACTGATCATCGAATAAATTTGACTTTACATAAATTACAGGAATTTCTTGAAGGGGAAGTATTTGATGAAATGATTGAATCTTTATCATTAAAAGCACAAGAAGAGAGTTTAAACAAACTTTAACTTATGAATATTCATACCGCCATTCAAAAAGGTAAATTGTTTTTAAAAGAAAAAAAAATTAAAACATTTGATTTAGATTCTCAGATTTTGATGTCTAAAGCTATAAATAAAGAGAAGAAATTTATTATATTAAATTTTAATAAAAAACTTTCAAAAAAAAATCTTGAGTATTTTTACAATCTTATTGATCAACGTGCTAATGGTAAACCAATTGCTTATTTAGTTGAAAAAAAAGATTTTTGGAAATATGAATTTTTAGTAAGTAAAGATGTTTTAATCCCCAGACCTGATACTGAAATAATTATTGAACAAGTCTTAGAATTAACAAAAAATAAAAATAAATTAAATTTTTTAGACATAGGTGTTGGTTCTGGTTGTTTAATTCTTTCAATTTTAAAGGAAAAAAAAAGTTTTTATGGAACTGGCATTGATATAAGTAATAAATGTTTAAGTATTACTAGGGTTAATGGTCATAAATTAGGTGTTATAAATAGAGTAAAATTATTTAAATCAGATATTGACAATTTTCAATATGACAAATATGATTTAATTATATCTAATCCTCCTTATATTAAAAAAAATGACTTAAAATATTTGGAAAAGGGTATTGTTGGTTTCGAACCTAAAAAGGCTTTAGATGGTGGAGTAGATGGTTTATCAGAAATTAGAAAAGTAATTAATAAATCATCTGAACTGTTGAAAAAGAATGGGTTGTTAATTTTAGAAATAGGATTTGATCAAAAAAATAAAGTTAAAAGAATATTACAAAATAAAAAATTTTATATAAAAAAAATTGTTAAAGATTTGTCAAATAATGATCGATGTATAATAAGTGTTAGAATATAATTAAATAATGGTTACCTTTAGAAATAATAACGGAAGAAGAAACTCTTTTAGAAGAAATGATAGAATTTTTAAATCTAATAGTGATAGAAATAAATATAATAATCATTTTTCAAATAATGAAAATTTTCAAAGAAAAGCCCCAAGCAGAAATAATCATAACGCACCAAAATTGATTGAAAAATACAATAATTTAGCTAGAGAAGCTTTATCAAGTGGAGATAAAATTTTATCTGAAAATTATTTTCAACATGCTGATCATTTTATGAGAATTTTAAATGAAAAAGGAAACCAGAAAAAATCAACTTATAATAATAAAAATTCAATTGAAGAAAACAATTCAGCAGAAAATAACAAAAAAAAAGTAGAGACTTTAGCTGAAAAAGATATTGATAATTTAGATAAAACCAATTCAGAAATTATTTAGTTTAAGCCAATAATTTTTTCAGATTTAAGTACATCTAGTTTAATTTTTTTTGTCTCAAAAAGTTTTCTTTCATCACCTTTTAAAATTTTACCAGAAGGAAGTTTAAGAGTTTGGGAATTTATTCTTTTTCCATTTACGATAACCTCGTAATGTAAATGTGGACCCGTTGATTTTCCTGTTGAACCAACATATCCAATTGTTTGTCCTTGTTTCACTCTAACTCCACTTCTTATTCCTTTTGCAAATTTTGACAGGTGAGCATAAACAGTTTGGTAAGTAGAGTTATGTTTTATTACTATACAGTTTCCACCACCACCGCACCATCCTGCTTTTTTTATTTTACCATTTCCAGATGCCATTATAGGTGTGCCCATTGGTGCTGCAAAATCAGTTCCTTGATGCATTTTATTAAAACCATCAATAGGATGTTTTCTCATACCAAAAGAAGAAGATAGTCTAGCTCCATTAATTGGTGTTTTCATCAAAGCTTTTTGAACACTTTTTCCATTTTTATCATAATGACCTTCACTGTTTTTTGAGTCAAAATAATATAAAGAATTGTCTTCACCACTTAATTTTAGATTGGCATAAAGAATATTTCCAGTTTCAATTATTTTTTTTTTATCATTCAAAAAAATTTCATACATAATTTGAAAACTATCTCTTTTTCTTATATCTCTTTGAAAATCAACTTCAAAACCATAAATTCTTGCAAAATCAATAATTATGTTTGGTGGTATATTTTCATTTAAAGCTGATTTATAGAGACTTTCTAAAATAATACTTTCATTATAAACTATATTTTTTTTTAATTTAGTGAATATAATTTTTTGACTAAACTTATCTTTTGTTTCGTTTCTTGAAAGGTAAATTTTTTCAGTATTTGAAATTTGAAATATGAATTCTTTAACTGAAGAATTTGTTTGGTCTATGGTGAATTGAAATTTTTGATTTATATTTAGTTTATTAATATTAACTTTTTTTGATAATTCTTCTTTTATTTGTAGTATTTCTGATTTATCTACTAAATATTTTTCTAATATTTCATCAAAAGTTTCTCCAATATTAATTTTATGCTCAATTTTTTTGAATCTAGGTTCTAAGTTATTTAATAAGTAATTTATGGATTTTTTAAAGTATACATTATGTAATAAATTTGAATAATTATCTAAAATTTTTTTTTTATTATAATTATAATATGAAGTAAAAATTATAGTTACCAATATAAGAAAACTTAGAGCTATAATTTCTAAATTTTTTTTAATTTTTATTTTTATTTTTTTTAACATCGAAAATTATTGAACTGAGTATTATTAGTTTAGGATGTTAGAAAAATCAAAAAAAACCCTTTAAAATAAGGTGTTTTTATTACCTTTTTCATTCTTAAAAGCTTGATTTCCTATAATTTTAGCCTATAAGCAACGAACTTTCTCAGCTAAATTATTGTAATACAATAAATTAAGCGAGGATTATTGAGCTTTTCAAGTTCAATTAGCTATTTAAAAAGTAAAAATTTAAGAAGAGAAGTGTGGACGGTTAAGGTTACCAAAATTTGTCGTACACACTTCAACATTATATAAATTTTATTCTTAGAATTTATATAGAAGCTAGTGTGCGCCGTTTTTAAACTTGAGAGTTTGATCATGGCTCAGAACGTACGCTGGCGGCACGCCTAACACATGCAAGTCGAACGAAGTAGCAATACTTAGTGGCAGACGGGTGAGTAACATGTGGGTATCTACCCTTTGGCCTGGAATAACACGAGGAAACTTGTGCTAATACTGGATAAGTCTTTACGGAGAAAGCTTTATGCACCATTGGATGAGCCCGCACTTGATTAGTTTGTTGGTGGGGTAATGGCCTACCAAGACTTTGATCAATAGCTGATTTGAGAGGATGATCAGCCACATTGGGACTGAGACACGGCCCAAACTCCTACGGGAGGCAGCAGTGGGGAATCTTGCACAATGGAGGAAACTCTGATGCAGCGATGCCGCGTGAGTGAAGAAGGCCTTTGGGTTGTAAAGCTCTTTCGTCGGGGAAGAAAATGACTGTACCCGAATAAGAAGGTCCGGCTAACTTCGTGCCAGCAGCCGCGGTAATACGAAGGGACCTAGCGTAGTTCGGAATTACTGGGCTTAAAGAGTTCGTAGGTGGTTGAAAAAGTTGGTGGTGAAATCCCAGAGCTTAACTCTGGAACTGCCATCAAAACTTTTCAGCTAGAGTTTGATAGAGGAAAGCAGAATTTCTAGTGTAGAGGTGAAATTCGTAGATATTAGAAAGAATACCAATTGCGAAGGCAGCTTTCTGGATCAATACTGACGCTGAGGAACGAAAGCATGGGTAGCGAAGAGGATTAGATACCCTCGTAGTCCATGCTGTAAACGATGTGTGTTAGACGTTGGAAATTTATTTTCAGTGTCGCAGCGAAAGCGATAAACACACCGCCTGGGGAGTACGACCGCAAGGTTAAAACTCAAATGAATTGACGGGGACCCGCACAAGTAGTGGAGCATGTGGTTTAATTCGAAGATACGCGCAGAACCTTACCAACACTTGACATGTTCGTCGCGACTTTAAGAGATTAGAGTTTTCGGTTCGGCCGGACGAAACACAGGTGCTGCATGGCTGTCGTCAGCTCGTGTCGTGAGATGTTGGGTTAAGTCCCGCAACGAGCGCAACCCTCACTTTTAGTTGCCATCATTTAGTTGGGCACTCTGAAAGAACTGCCAGTGATAAGCTGGAGGAAGGTGGGGATGACGTCAAGTCCTCATGGCCCTTACGTGTTGGGCTACACACGTGCTACAATGGTATCTACAACAGGAAGCAAAACGGCGACGTTAAGCAAATCCTTAAAAGATACCTCAGTTCGGATTGCACTCTGCAACTCGAGTGCATGAAGCTGGAATTACTAGTAATCGTGGATCAGCGTGCCACGGTGAATGCGTTCCCGGGTCTTGTACACACCGCCCGTCACACCATGGGAGTTGGTTCTACCTTAAGGCAAGGTTTCAAACCCTTGACCACGGTATAGTCAGCGACTGGGGTGAAGTCGTAACAAGGTAGCCGTAGGGGAACCTGCGGCTGGATTACCTCCTTTCTAAGGATGAATAAAAGTAAAATTTTATTCTAAATAATATACATAGGCTAATGTTGACCGTCCTCATTTCTCTTCTTAATTAGTGTTTCTCTTGCATGGGGGCCGGTAGCTCAGTTGGTTAGAGCACACCCTTGATAAGGGTGGGGTCGAAAGTTCGAGTCTTTCTCGGCCCACCAATTCAAGATTAAGGGGGATTAGCTCAGCTGGGAGAGCGCCTGATTTGCATTCAGGAGGTCAGCGGTTCGATCCCGCTATCCTCCACCAAAATCAAGAAATACTTAGTTATAAAAATAGTAAATAAAAATAATTAATATCAATATCTATATCCGATTGTTCGAATAGAAGAACAATCAATGAATGTTCAAATAGATGAACATTCCAACAAAATTTGATTCAACACAGAATTTTTTTCTGTGCATAAATCAAGCGTTTAAGGGCGTGTGGCGGATGCCTTGGCACTGAAAGCCGAAGAAGGACGTGATATACTGCGATAAGTTTCGGGGAGCTGTATGTAAGTTTTGATCCGAAAATTTCCGAATGGGGAAACCCACCACTTTATGTGGTACTTTAAACTAAATACATAGGTTTAAAGAGAAAACCTGGAGAACTGAAACATCTAAGTAACCAGAGGAAAAGAAATCAATTGAGATTCCGTTAGTAGTGGCGAGCGAAACCGGAATAGGCCAGCAGTTTTGATAAAAAAATTTGAATAGTTTGGAAAAACTAACCACAGAGGGTGATAGTCCCGTAAAAGTAATGTTTGTTAAAATTTATGAGTAAAGCGGGACACGTGAAATCCTGCTCGAATATAGGGGGACCACCCTCTAAGCCTAAATACTCTTCAGTGACCGATAGTGAACTAGTACCGTGAGGGAAAGGTGAAAAGAACCCCTATTAGGGGAGTGAAATAGAACCTGAAACCGCATGCCTACAATCAGTCGAAGCTCTTTTTAGAGTGACGGCGTACCTTTTGTATAATGGGTCAGTGACTTAATTTGTTTAGCAAGCTTAAGCCATCTAGGTGTAGGCGTAGCGAAAGCAAGTCTTAATAGGGCGAATAGTTAAATGAATTAGACCCGAAAACGAATGAGCTTACCATGAGCAGGTTGAAAGCAAGGTAACACTTGCCGGAGGACCGAACCAGTTGACGTTGAAAAGTCTTTGGATGATTTGTGGTAAGGGGTGAAAGGCCAACCAAATTCGTAGATAGCTGGTTTTCCGCGAAAACTATTTAGGTAGTGCGTTGAATAAATAGATGTTTAGAGGTAGAGCACTAAATGGGCTAGGGGGAAGAGATTCTTACCAAACCTAATAAAACTCCGAATGCTAAACATTGTTCTTCAGCAGACAGACTGTGGGTGCTAAGGTCCATGGTCGAGAGGGAAAGAGCCCAGACCACCAGATAAGGTCCCAAAATTATGATTAAGTGTGAAAGGATGTGGAAATTCCTTAACAGCCGGGAGGTTGGCTTAGAAGCAGCCATCCTTTAAAGATAGCGTAACAGCTCACCGGTCTAATAGAGTTTCTGCGCCGAAGATGTAACGGGGCTAAAATCATATACCGAATCTGTGGATTTACAATTTTTTTGAAAATTGTAACTGGTAGCGGAACGTTCTGTAAGCCTGTAAAGGGATACCCGTGAGGGATCCTGGAGGTATCAGAAGTGCGAATGCTGACATAAGTAACGATAAAAGAAGTGAAAAACTTCTTCGCCGAAAATCCAAGGGTTTCTGCGCAAGGTTAATCCGCGCAGAGTTAGTCGGCACCTAAGGCGAGGGCGAAAGCCGTAGTCGATGGAAATAAGGTTAATATTCCTTAACCAGATGGTAGTGACGGATCTTGTAAGTTGTGAGTTCTTAATGGATTGAACTTGCCGCGAAAAGGTTCCAAGAAATAGCTCCATCATTAGACCGTACCCTAAACCGACACAGGTGGATTAATAGAGTATATCTAGGCGCTTGAGAGAATGATGTTGAAGGAACTCGGCAAAATGCTTCCGTAACTTCGGAATAAGGAAGACCTTTTTATAGGCAACTATATAAAGGTGGCACAAGCCAGGGAGAAGCGACTGTTTATCAAAAACACAGGGCTCTGCTAACACGTAAGTGGATGTATAGGGTCTGACGCCTGCCCGGTGCTGGAAGGTTAATGCGATGGGTGCAAGCTCATTTCTGAAGCCCCAGTAAACGGCGGCCGTAACTATAACGGTCCTAAGGTAGCGAAATTCCTTGTCGGGTAAGTTCCGACCTGCATGAATGGCGTAACGATTTCTCCGCTGTCTCCAACATCAACTCAGTGAAATTGAATTCTCCGTGAAGATGCGGAGTTCGCGTAGTTAGACGGAAAGACCCCGTGCACCTTTACTGCAACTTTACATTGGTGTTAGGAAAAACATATTTAGCATAGGAGGGAGACATTGAAGCAAAGGCGTCAGCTTTTGTGGAGTCACCAGTGAAATACCTCTTTTGTTTTTCTTGATATCTAACTGATAGCCGTTATCCGGCATCAAGACATTGTATGGTGGGTAGTTTGACTGGGGCGGTCGCCTCCCAAATAGTAACGGAGGCGTGCGAAGGTAGGCTCAGAACGGTCAGAAATCGTTCGTAGAGTGCAATGGCATAAGCCTGCCTGACTGTGAGACTGACAAG